>CALLKY010000006.1 GCA_938083135.1 uncultured Alphaproteobacteria bacterium
CTACGACGCGACGGCGAAGATCGACAGAGAGGGCTTTGGCCATGCAGGCTGGCCTCCTTCACCAGCCCTCATGATGAATCACAAAATAACGCCAAACGGAATCCCTAATGATTCAATTGCCGCTCAATCCGCTCTAGCGCCATATTGGGCGGATGTAGAGCGCCGCGCAGCATTGCGCTTAAGTGGCAACAAAGCCACTACCCCACATTTTATGGGCGCAATCTTGCTCCAGGCGGAAGCACAATCCCCGATCCCCAACCAACATCTGCAAATTATTGATGGTCAACAAAGGTTGATCACTTTGCATCTGAGCGTGGCGGCGCTGGCAGCGGCAGCACAAGCACGGGAGCTTGATTTTATCGCAGCAGCAGCCCGGCGGCGGCTTGAAAACACTGAAATAGCGCATCCGAAGCTAACCGGTGCGGAAGCCGATGCTGAGCACATACGTTATGCCGTTAAAGCCGGGGATCAGAAATCCTTAAGCGCACGCTGGCCAGACAGGTTCGCTAGAGGCGGCGCGCGGTTCCGCCGATCGGTTGGTGGACCAGATTGCTTGGCGGCGTATGTCTCACTGCTGGATTGGACCAACGCGTTCATTGATGGCACCAGCATTGCTGCGTTCGATCCAAGCGTCCGCAATGCTTCAATCGCAGAACGGGCCGATGCGCTCCTGCAAGCGATCCTTGAGGATTTTCATCTGGTCGCGATTTTCCTCGCACCGGAGGATGATGGCCCTGCCATTTTTGAAGCTTTGAACGACAGGGGCGCGCCACTGGATGCCGCTGACCTGATCCGCAATGATATAGTCCGCCGCGCCCGCATTAATGGGGAGGATGCGGCTGCCGTGATCAGAGAGTACTGGCAGCCTTTTGCTAACGATCCGTTTTGGCGCGAATCAGAATTGGGCGGTCGCGCGCGGCAGCTACGGATCGATAATCTGTTGCGCTACTTCCTTGTTTCTACTGGTGCCGGCGGCCCATCAACCAAGCGGATATTCCATGCCTACCGCGCCTATGTGCAGAAATCCCCGCCCGCTTTTCGTTCAGTGGCTGATGAAGTTCAGCAGATTGCACTATCGGGTGCGCACTACCGCACGCTCATTGATCCAAAAGCGCCAGCGACGCACCCATGCCTTGCGGATCTAGGCCCACGGCTTAAACCTTGGAAACCAACCGCTGCCATCCCGCCACTCCTTGCGCTGGCAAATGCTGATGCACTTACCCCAGATGAAAGGCGATCAGCTGGTCGGGCGATCCTGGGGTATATTGTCAGGCGCACCGTCTGTGGCCTAAGCCGCCGAAACTTGCATAGAACGCTCGCAAGCCTATGCCGCCACATGCAGCGCGATGGATGCACCAAGCAAACCGTGATGCAATACCTTGCTGACCAATTGGGCATTGATAGTCTATGGCCCGCAAACGCGCGGTTCGGCAATCATTGGGTCCGCGAGCCGCTATACCGGCAGGATGGTAGCCAGCGCGTTCGGCAATTACTGCTGGAACTCGAAGCCGTCCAGTCCGGCCGACCCCTTCGAGAGATTGCCGTTGAGGCCCCCCATCTGGACCACATCATGCCGCAGGATTGGAGCGACGCCGCCCAGCGACATTGGCCCGATCCACCCTATAACGACACGATGGCGATGGATGACATCGTCCGCGCGCGAAATACCGCCATCGATTCAATCGGCAATCTGACGCTGCTGGAACCACAGCTAAATGCCAAGCTGCGAAATGCAGGTTTCGAAGAACGCCGTTCGATCTATGGGCAATCCCGTTATCTTGCGACCCGCGCATTGGCTGAACATGACCATTGGAATGAACAAACAATCCGCGCCCGCGTTGCTGCATGGTTACCGCTGGCCCATCAGCTCTGGCCCGGCCCAGAGGCCGCGCTCGACTTCAGCGCTTAGCCAGCGCCTTGATGCCATTTGAGACCGGGATTATGCGGTCTGGTGCGGAGTAGGATTCGTGATTTTGATCGATCTCTGAGAGCTTGTAGAGATAGTTGATCATCATGCCTGCAGACTGGCGGATGCCATTGCCGGACCGGTCGCCCAACCAGTTCAGCCGCTCCATCCGCGCACCGTTGGAAAGATGGAAATGGGCGACGGGGTCAAGCGCGCGTCCGCCCCGGCCCTTACGATTCAGCAAGTAATCTGAGGCTAAGCGGAGCATGGGGGGTGCCAGCGCTGCGGCCAAGCCTGTATCCTCGCTCCAGTACTCAATCGCGAGGGCGGCGGTGATGAGGTCTTGATCGGACAGGTCATCATCCAGCGGTTCTGGCGGATCACCAGCATCGAGTGCCGCCGTTTCGCCCTCACCAGACAGGCCCGCATTAGCAGCCGCAATCGCAGCGCGGAGCGCCTTGCGCTCATCCGATGTCAACGGTGTCGCCTCGACCTCATCCGGGTTCGCGCTCATCCAGCGGGCGAGGCCTGGGATCGGTGATAGCGTCGCGAAATTTTTAAGGTTCGGCAATTCTTGCGACAGGGCCGCGACGACACGCTTGATCAGGAAATCGCCAAAGGAAATGCCAGCAAGGCCCTTTTGCGCATTCGAGATAGAATAGAAAATTGCGGTGTCGGCCCGGGCCGGGTCCCCGGCGGGCTTATCCATATCCAGAAGCTCGCCCACATCACCCGCAATGCCTTGGACCAACGCCACTTCGACAAAAATCAGCGGCTCATCCGGCATGCGCGGGTGGAAAAAGGCATAGCAGCGCCGGTCCGAATCGAGCCGGTTCTTCAGATCATCCCATGAGCGAATGCGATGCACCGCTTCATACTCGATCAGCTTTTCCAGCAGTGCAGCGGGTGCGCCCCAGTCAATCTGCTGAAGCTGCAGGAAACCCACATCAAACCAGCTGGCGAGCAGACGTTGCAGGTCCTGCTGGAGTGGCGTCAGAACAGGCGTCTCACGCTGCCAGCCAAGCAATTCAGCCCGCATATCGACGAGGAACTTCACGCCTTCAGGTAAAGCGTTGAACTGGCGAAGCACCCGAAGCCTTGGGGCTTGCAGCGCATCACGAAGGCGGGTTTCGGCCTTCAAGCGCGCGTCATCATCTTCAGCGCTCTGAACATCCTGGATTGCTGCGTCCACGGCGGTGCGGTCTACGGCAAAGCGTTCAGCGAGCAGTACCGCAAAGCGGCGGCGGCCATCCTCATTCAGGCCCAAATAGGCCTGACCAATAGCTGCGGCGCGTGCGCGCGCCGCGACCTCCCCGCCCCGGCTATCGACGCATTCCTGGAATGCTGCGAGCAAGCGTTCCTCGTCGGTTTCCGGCAAGTCCGCCTTGAGATTAATTTCATTGTCCCGCCGACGCGGGCCGATTTCTTTGACAGTGCGCGCGATTTGCGCCCAGGCGCGATTGAGGACGCTGCTTGGCGCTGTCTCAGGCGCTGCAATTTGGTCACTCATGCCGCCAGTGTCTCCAACATATGATGCGCCGCCCCCGTAGGCTGCGACAGGTCTGCGGATATGCGAAAAGAAGCTCATAAAATATGGATAGGTTCAACCCGTTACAATCGCATTACAGCTAGGCAAAAACTTGGGGGCTACTTCCGTTTGCGCAGCGGCGAGACCTTGAATGTGACGTCGAGCGGCCCTGCTTTTTCAAACACCAATCGCACTTTGATCTCATCATTGGCCTTCAATTGCTGTTTCAGGCCGATAAACATGAGATGCGCACCGCCGGGTTGCAGCTCGTAGCTGTCATTGGCTGGGATCACCAAACCATCCGGCAACTCGTGCATCTGGATGACATCACCATCCCGCTTCATCATGTGAATCTCTGTCATGGATGAGCAAGCGCACTCTGCAGATACGAGCCTGTCCGCGGCACCCTTGTTCTCAATCGAGAGATATCCGGCCCCTGTCGGCGCGCCTTTTGGCGTTGCGCGGCTCCAAGGGTGGTCGATGCTGATGTCCCCCGCCTTATAGCCATGGGCGGCGGCAGGCAGTGTAGTGAGCGCAAGAATGAGAGCGGCGGCGCGACTGGCGGATTTCAACATCTGGAGACTCCATGCAAGTGTTTTCGTCAGATATGGCGCGCGAAAGTTAAAATTCCTATGCGGCCATCTGCGCCCGCCAATAAGGCACGCCTTTGCTGGCCGCATGTTGCGCGCCACGCTCTGCCAAAAGCGCCTGGGCCAAGGGCTTTCGGCCTGCTTTGACGGCGGAATCAATCAGCGCCTGCGCATAAAGGTCACGCTGGGCATGGCTACCGCCAACACGGCTCCAGTCTTCCATGCAGCCAAGGAACCCATCACAAGCGCGCGCATAGTCGCCGTTGAAATAGGCTTGCACCGCGTCCGCCAGCGGCAAGGTCGCATCTTGGGTGAGCTTCGCCCCCCAACCGTCACCATCTGCCCGTTCAGCCAGGGTTTGCCGATGACGCGCAACGGCTTCGCCGCGTCCTGTGCGGTTCAATGCGGCAGCGATATGGGTATCGGTGAAGGCGAGCAATTGATCGTCCAAGATTGTTTCGGCCTGCCCCGCCATAACCTCCCACCGGTCACCAACATCCACGCCTGTCATTTCCAGCCGCCACAGCAGAGCAGTGGCGTTCTGGATATCGATATAAGCCGCCGAATCACCCGGATATACGGCGTTATCGAACAGATCGAGCGCGCCCTCATAGTCACCCGAATCCCAGTGGAACAATGCCCGGTGCCACCAGATATGGCGGGCCAATGGCGCACGGTCAGCCCATGCGTCCAGGGGATAGTTGATCCACTGAATACCCTCTGCGTGGCGGCCCTGCATCTCTAGAACGTGTGCTACGGAATGAATGCCCCAAATGTCATCCGGGTTGCGCGCGACAGACGCGCGGCCATGGCGCTCTGCGGCGGCATAATCGCCCGCTTCCTCGTAGCCAAAGGCCAACATGCCCTGATAGTGGCCGTAGCCTTCCAGGTCCTCAGTCCAGGCATGGCTGACGCGGAGCATCGAATCGCGGAGGTCCAGGCTGCGACCGCGCCAGAACAGGCTCTGCTGCTGCATCTGCTTCAGAATAAACAGATCCACCGGCCATTCCGCCAGATGCGCGTAGAACGCCGTAGACGCTGCCGCCAAATCATTGCCATGCAGGGCTTTCAGACCAGCCAACCAACCCTGGCCGCGACGATCCAAACCCTTGGCCGCCGCCGCATCCATATGCGCTTGGATGACAGTCAGCATCTTCCGGGATTGAGCCCCCATGAGCAGATAGCCCTTGAGCAATTGGGCCATCGCGCAGTCCGGGTCTGCGGCAATTGCGGCGTCTGCGTATTCTGCGGCGTCAGCGCGGAATTCAAAGAAGCGGGCGATGCATGTATCGAAGGCGGTGATCGCCGCATCGCTTTCAGTATCAACCGGATATCCGCGAACGTCCTGGCGCATCAGTCTTCCTTTGGTGTGTTTAGCGAACCACTTGCTGGCCCGGCGGCACGCCTGTGCCCCAAACCTTGAGTTCCTTGGTGCGCGGTACACGCCCAGCGGCGTGGTCTGCGCTGTTGTAGCGGCCAAGCTGCAGCACGATCTCATTCCTGCGCCCGCCCGAAATCGCCAATCCGCCTTCAAGCAGCTTCGTGGCACCCGGCGCTGTCGCCAGGACTTCGTAGCGGGCGAAGCACGGACCGTTGGAGGTGTTTTGCACCGCAATGACATATTCCAGATTGGCACCATCTGCGCCCGCCGTTTGCCGCCAGCGGAAACTGGGCGCGCCATTCCGAATCGCATTCGCGCAGCGCTGGTCCGCTGCACGGTCCTCCCCCATGCGCTGTAGCACCATCGGCTCATAGCCAATCCAGGCCACCGCAAGCGCTACAGCCAGCATGGCGATAAAGCCAATTGATAGTAGGGAACCGCGTCTACGCGTCATTCTTGTGTCTCTCGCCCGGTTAGGCTTTCATCACATCAGCATACCGCACAAATTACTGGAAGGAACGTCCCATGGCTGGACTGTATTTTGAAGACTTCGAAGAAGGCACAGTTTTCAAGCATGACCTGACACGCACCGTCACGGAGATGGACAACGTGATGTTCTGCGCGTTGACCCATAACCCGCAGCCGCTGCATCTGGACGAAGAATTCGGCAAGCAGAGCGAACATGGCGCGCGACTGGTGAATTCATTGTTCACGCTTGGGCTGGTGATTGGCGTGTCCGTGGGCGACACAACACTTGGCACCACGGTTGGCAATCTCGGCATGACCGACTGCGCTTTCCGCAACCCGGTATTCCATGGCGATACGATCCGTTCCGAAACCACGATTCTGGAAAAACGCGAATCCAAGTCCCGCCCAACCCAGGGCATCGTCACGTTTGAGCATCGCGGCATCAATCAGCACGGCAAAGAAGTTGCCTATTGCAAGCGCATGGGCCTGATGATGAAGCGCCCCGTTTAAGCTCAAAAAGGAACTGACCCCATGGACCCGCTCCGCTGCTTCCTGTTTGTGCCCGCTGATAGTGAGCGCAAATACCAGAAGGCGTCCGGCACCGCCGCCGACGCCCTGATCCTGGATCTCGAAGATTCAGTCAATCAAGACAACCTGCCCCAAGCCCGCCAGATGGCCCACGATTACCTGCTACAAAGCCGGGACAAGCCGCGACCGCAGTCACTTTGGGTGCGCATCAATCCGCTGGATACGGATTTGAGCCTGGTTGATCTGGCAGCCGTCATGGGCGGATCACCGGACGGAATTATCCTGCCAAAGACATTTTCTGCCGCAGAGGCGATCAAGCTTGATCACATGCTCTCTGCTTTGGAAGCGCGGGAGAATATTCAGGTTGGCCGCACCAAAATCCTGGTGGTCGCAACAGAAACCGCGCGCTCGCTCTTCACGATGGATAGCTTCGTTAGTGCCAGTGACCGCATTTACGGCATGACTTGGGGTGCTGAAGACTTATCCGCAGCACTCGGCGCTTTCACGAACCAAATGGAAGATAGCGGATATGAGGACGTATACCGCCTCGCACGCTCCCTCTGCCTCGCCGCATGTAAGGCCGCTGAAACGGAACCTGTTGATTCGGTCTACCCAAATTTCCGAAACTTAGACGGCCTATTCAAAGAAGCCTTGCAAGGCCGCAAGACCGGGTTCACCGGCAAGGTGGCGATCCATCCAGACCAAGTGGATGTGATCAACAGCGCTTTCGCGCCGACAGAAGCCGAAATCGCCTTCGCCCACCGTGTGATCGACGCGTTCAAGGATAAGGGCGGGTCCGGCACCGTTGGTATGGACGGCAAGATGCTGGACATGCCGCACTTGAAACAGGCCCGCACCGTGCTGGCCATGGCGGAGCGCAACAATGCCTGAAGCCATCCCCTTCGACGCTACCCGGCATTGGACAAAAGAACTGCCCAACGGCACGGTCGTTAAACTCCGTGAGTTTGATTTCGCCGGGCCGTTTGCTGGGCGCGATCCGGCGTCGAAGATGGATGGGCCGCAGTGTTTCCGGGTGGAACAACCGCCGGGATCCGTCGTTGAGACGCATTTCCATGTGGCGGATGAATTCCAGTTGATCGCGCTCGGCGGCGGGCGCTTGGGGCGGCACGGGCTGATGCCGCTCTCCGTCCACTATTCCGGCGCTTACACGCCCTATGGTCCGATTGTGGCGGATGCGACAGACGGCGTGGTCTATTTCACGCTGCGGCCCAGGCGGGACCCAGGCGCACTCTTCCTGCCGGCTGAGCGGGGAAAACTGAAACCGGCAGCCAAACGCTTCTTCATGGCGGAACAGGATGAGGGCGTGATTGCGTCTTCAGCCCTCGCCAGCCTGGACGCGCCAAGCCTGGTTTCGGCCTATGGGCCGGATGTGACGGGTGCGGCTGCATGGCGCGCAACGCTCGGCCCCGGTCAGCGTCTCACACCACCGAAACCTGCGGGCGATGGGTATTTCATCGTGGTCGCGGAAGGTGGATGGGAACACGATGGAGCAGTGCTGCCGCAATGGTCCTGCGCGTTTGCTGGTCAGGGGGAAACGCCGCCGGTTCTATTGGCCGGACCAGATGGCCTGGACGCTATCATCCTGCAATTCCCGGACCATGCGAGCACAATGGAGACCGCGCCTCCAGAAGGTGCCGACGCACATGAATGCCCACTCTGTGGCTTCGTTTATGACGCAGCGTCAGGCCTGGAAGAAGACGGCATACCGGCCGGTACGGCATTCGCAGACTTGCCAAGCGATTGGACCTGCCCAAACTGTGACGCAGCCAAAACCGAATTTGAGGCGCTCTCATAACATGACCGATTATACGTTTGACGGCCCCGAGCCGGACTTTTCACCAAAGCCTGCCCGGTTCACACCGCCGCCAGGCTCGGTCGATTGCCATTGCCATGTCTTCGGCCCTTTCGATCAGTTCCCCTATGCAGAAGATCGCAGCTACACGCCGCCTGCATCTGTGTTGGCCGATTATCAGGCGATGCTTGCAGCAACGGGATTAGAACGTTCTGTCATGGTGCAGCCAAGCGTCTACGGGTTCGATAACCGCGCCAGCTTGGACGCCATGCGCCGAATGGGCGACAAAATGCGCGGCGTGATGGTGGTGCCGAGCGACGTGACCGATGCTGTCCTGCAGGACATGCATGATGCCGGTGCACGTGGGCTCCGCTTCAATGTCGATCTGAAAGGCGGGGTTGGCTTTACGGACTTAGACACACTCGCCGCCCGGATCGCGCCGATGGGGTGGCATATTCAGGTGTTCGCCAAACCATCGACTTTCCTGGAAGCAGCGCACCACCTGGAAGCCCTGCCCTGTGATGTAGTGATAGACCATATGGGCCACGTGCCAGCAGCAGATGGCGTGCATGACCTGGCGTTCCAGCGGCTGTTAGCAATGCTGCGGGAGGGCCGAACCTGGGTCAAAATATCCGGTGCCTATCGGATATCGGCTGAACCGCCGCCCTATTACGACGCCCTGCCCATGGCTCGGGCGCTGATCGCCGAAGCACCAGACAAATGCGTATTCGGAACGGACTGGCCGCACCCTAACTTCACCGGCCCGATGCCGAACGACAGCGCGCTCCTGAACTTTCTGGATGACGCGAGCCCGGACGCTGAAACGCGCGATCGGATTCTACTGGACAATCCAGTGAAACTTTACGGGTTTTAGGCCGAAGGCTTTTCCTGCGACACGGGCTCTTCGTCATCATCACCCGCAAAGGATTCAACTGTCGCGACGGTCTGCGCCATAACGCTGGCATCTGCGAACTCGCCACGATCTTCTGCCGCGACAGTATCGCGCCGGGTCATCCGATAAACCGTGAAGCAGATCAGAAGCACATGGATCGACGCCGTGTAAAGGAACAAGCTCGACTGCCCCCAGGCTGACATTGCAGCAGAGGCCAGTAATGGTCCAATGGCCGCCCCGATAGCAAAGGTCAGCAATAGACCGCCCGCAGCCTCAACAAAGCCATCCTGCTCCACCATGTCGTTCATGTGGGCAGCAGAAAGCGCATAGAGTGGCAAAGCAAAGGCACCGAAGATAAAGATGCTCGCAAGCCTGGCAGTTTCAGACGTATTGCCGAATATTGCGGCCCCAACGCCACCCAAAACCGCGCCGAAACATGCGACGATAATGACGCGGCGACGATCCATCTTGTCTGATGTACGGCCAAGCGGCCATTGACCAATCGCGCCAGCCAAAGCGCCGATCGCCATAAATATTGCCGCTGCCTGGGCGCTGCCACCTGCTTTCTCTGCGAACACAGGCCCTAGTGACCAGAAAGGTCCGTTCGTCAGCCCAACAGCCAAAACGCCAACGACACCAACTGGAGAAAGCTTGTAGAGCTTAAGCAACCGTACACGAACATTGGCAGGTGGGGTCGGTTGCTCTGATTTCGTCATCGCCAGCGGGACAGCCGCGACGGAAACCAGGATCGACGCCAACGCGAACAACGAGAACGCTTTCGGGTCATCCAGCGTCACGAGCAGTTGGCCAAGGCTAACCATGCCCAAATTGACAACGATATAGACAGAGAACACGACGCCCCGAGTTTCATTGGTAGCCTTTTCGTTCAGCCAACTCTCGATGACCATGAACAGGACGGCAAAGCAAATACCAGTGACAAAGCGCATGCCCTGCCAAACCGTAGGATCAACAAAAAGTGGATGAATCAGCGCTGCTGCGGATGCAATCGCGACCATGGCCGCAAACGTCCGAATATGCCCGGCGCGCCGCACAAGTGATGGCCCGAAAAAGCAGCCCAATCCGAAACCGATATAGTAGGCAGCACCCAAGCCGCCCAAGGCTAATGGGGAGAAACCTTCAAGGCTCGCGCGGACTGGCGCCAGGGTATTTTGCAGCCCATTACCAGCCAGAAGCAGAGCGACACTCAAGAGTAAAGCAGCGACAGGGGCCAATGCGCGGATCATTAAGTGGCGCTCCAACAGGACGCAGGTTGATCAATTTCGAAACGCTCTATCGCTAATCCACCGCGGCGTCCAGCGCCACAAGATCACATCAGGGACAAAGGGCCCGCAGAGCCGAGACCAAGCCGCGTGGTTTCAGTCTCGATCACGACATCGGTTGTGACATTGCCCAGGTTCACATCTGGGCCAAAGGTCTTCACCAGAAACTTCTTGCCCGCGTAGATCTGCACCGTTGTTGACCCGACGCGCGGCATCGAAAGCTCGAACATGCATTTTCTGACGTCGACATTGTCTTTCAGCATCATAATCAGGTCTTGGTTTGGTGTGCCGCCCGGCATTAATTCCTGGCCTTCAATCATGGCCAGCTCGGCACCACTTGCCAGCACATCCTTTACCTGCTGGACCAATTCAGCGTGGTTGGAGCTATCCCGCTTGTCGCCAACCTCACCCACCGGCGCCAGGCCTGCGTCCTGGACCATACGGATCATGCGGTCACGCACGCCATCGCCCAGCTCGACGACATTGTCCGAAATCTCGATCATGTCGAAACCAACCGCGCGGGCTTCCTGAAAATGCTCAGGCAATGCCTCAACGCCCATTGTATGCAGCACATATTCCTGCATCTGCCCGCCAAGGAACGGGCGTACCTGGTGGCGGCGCAACAGGCTCAACTTCTCCACAAGATGCGCGCGTGGAAACAGCCGGGCCGTGCCTGTAGCAACTTTGAAGATATCGATGTAGTTGCCAGCAACGCTTAACAGACCCGCCAGCCCGTCAATGGACATTTGATAGTCCGTCACCATGGTCAGCCCCGAGGTGCGGGGCTTTTCCAGGCTGCGACGCGGATCCAGCGGAATTTCGGGAAACGCAGTGATCAAAGCCATAGGCGACCTCATTCAGACGCCACCAAGCCATAAGCCCTAGCGTTTGCGGCGTGGGCCGCCAGGACCGTCGTCATCAAACAGTTCAGCCAATTGCTCCATCATCGCGCCAGCCAACTGGTCCGCATCGAAAATGGTGACGGCGCGGCGATAGTAGCGCGTAACGTCATGGCCGATGCCAATTGCAACGAGTTGAACCGGCGAGCGGGTTTCGATCATTTCGATCACATCCCGCAAATGCCGTTCCAGATAATTGCCTGGGTTGACGGACAGGGTTGAATCGTCAACCGGCGCACCATCGGAGATCACCATCAGAATGCGGCGGTCTTCGTGGCGATTGACCAGCCTGTCATGGGCCCATAGCAGCGCTTCACCATCAATATTTTCCTTGAGGATGCCTTCGCGCAGCATCAGCCCCAAGTTCTTCCGCGTCCGGCGCAGTGGTGCGTCCGCATCTTTGTAAACAATGTGGCGCAAGTCATTCAAGCGACCCGGGCTTGGTGGCTTACCAGCAGACGCCCATTCCTCGCGGGATTGGCCGCCTTTCCAAGCACGGGTGGTGAAGCCCAATACTTCCGTCTTCACGCCACAACGCTCCAACGTCCGGGATAAGATATCTGCACACATGGCCGCGACCGTGATCGGGCGACCGCGCATGGAGCCTGAATTATCGATCAGCAGCGTGACGACCGTATCTTTAAACTCTGTCGATTTCTCTTGCTTGTAGGAGAGCGAGAGCAGCGGGTTGGAAACGATGCGGGCAAGGCGCGCGCTATCGAGCAGGCCTTCTTCCAGATCGAAATCCCAAGACCGCGTTTGCTGCGCCATCAGTTTCCGCTGCAAACGGTTGGCGAGGCGCGTAACCACGCCCTGCAGGCTGGCAAGCTGCTGGTCCAGATGGCGGCGGAGACGGACGAGTTCTTCGGCGTCGCATAGCTCTTCCGCGGGGACGACTTCGTCGAATTCTTTGGTGAAGGTCCCATAGATCTGGCGTTGATCCAATGCCGGATCAAAGTTGGGGCGGTTCTGCGGCGTGGAATCGCCCGCTTCCTCGTCCCCCATGCCCGCCATCATTTCGGCGTCGCCTTCCTCACCGGACATATCGTCCGTTGATTCCTGGCTTGAATCGTCGAAATCACCGTCCGCGGCCATTGCTGCGGCGCTATCGGCGTCTGCGGCTTCGGACTCGGCGTCTTGCTCTTGGTCATCGCCATCTTCATTGGCGTCGCCGTCTTCGTTATCAGAGGACTCGCTCTCCTCCAGCATCTCAATATCGTAGAGCAGCTGGCGGGCGACTTCAGCAAACGCTGCCTGATCGTCCACATTGTCGCGAAGCTTGGCGAAGGTGTCGCTGGCCTTGGCCATCAACTCTTCCCGCCAAAGTGAGACCATGTGCTCCGCTTCCGCTGGCGGCGCTTTGCCGGTGACGGCTTCGCGTGTCAGCAGGGACAGCACTTCGGCCAATGGCGCATCGGCCCGCTCAACCACGCGGGAATAGCCCTGGCGGCGGCAGCGCTCAACCAGCGCGTCATCCAGATTGCCGGAAACGCCATCCATCTGCATGGAGCCAATGGCTTCGCAGCGCGCTTGCTCCACTGCATCGAACGCAGCTCGGGCCGGACCGCCGGGTGGGCGGCTTTCCACATGGGCGTCTTCATCATGGTGACGAAGCTTCATGGCGAGCGCATCGGCCTCACCACGCAGGATCGCGACTTCACCCGGCGGCAGATCACGCGACGGAGTGGGCAGGCGCGCGGTGCGCCCGTCCGTCGTTGCGTTTTCCGGCCCGAAGGTGACTTCCAATTCGCGCACGGCGGAGAGCGCCCGTAAAGCCGCTCCCGTATTGCGCTTGAACGCCTCGTTTGGCGCTTCCGCGTCAGCCATAACTGCGCCTCAGTTTTCGGATCAGGATGTGCGTTGCAGGCCAGAGAGTGCCGATTCAGGCAGCTCTTCGCCAAAGACGCGCTGATAGTATTCCGCCACGACAGAGCGTTCTGACTCGTCGCATTTGTTCAGGAACGTCAACCGGAAGCCGAGCGCGCGGTCATTGAAGATTCGCGAATTCTCCGCCCAGGTAATCACCGTCCGCGGAGACATAACCGTAGAGAGATCGCCAGACATGAAGCCATTCCGGGTCAATTCCGCCAGGCGCACCATCTTGCTCGCCATTTCGGCACCAACGGTGTCCTGCAAGTGCGGGGACTTCGCCTGAACAATCTTCACTTCTTCTTGGTGCTCCAGGTAGTTCAGCGCGACCACAATATTCCAACGGTCCATCTGGCCTTGGTTGATCTGCTGAACGCCGTGATACAGGCCCGTCGTATCGCCGAGGCCAACCGTATTAGCGGTCGCGAACATGCGGAAATGCGGGTGCGGGCGAATAACGCGGTTCTGATCAAGCAATGTCAGCTTGCCTTCGACTTCGAGCACGCGCTGGATAACGAACATCACGTCCGGGCGGCCAGCATCATATTCGTCGAACACAAGTGCGGTTGCGTGTTGCAACGCCCAGGGCAGCATGCCTTCGCGGAATTCTGTTACCTGCACACCGTCGCGCAGCACAATCGCGTCCCGGCCGACCAGATCAATACGGCTGATGTGGCTGTCCAAGTTCACGCGGATGCAGGGCCAGTTCAGGCGGGCGGCGACCTGTTCAATATGGGTCGATTTACCCGTGCCGTGATAGCCTTGCACCATCACGCGGCGGTTATAAGCAAACCCGGCCAGAATGGCGATCGTGGTTTCAAAATCGAAGTGATAGTCAGCATCGAAATCCGGTACATAGTCACTGGTTTCGCTATAGGCCGGGACCATCATGTCAATGTCGAGGCCGAAGACCTCACGGACAGAAACTTCGGTATCCGGTGAGGCGGTAACGCCAGCGGCTTCGATCATCATATTCGGGGCAGCGGTCATGTCGGGTCTATCCAGCAAGTAACGGGTCGGGAGCGCCAGTGCGCTTTGTGGTGCGCTTTCGGGCGCGCGTCAGGGATTTATATCAGGCAATGGTAGAGAACCAACCAATGCGTCTTTCAACACCTTATACGCTTCGTTCACAGTTTTTAAGCGGTCTTCAGACGCCCGGGAGCCACCATTTGCATCCGGGTGCCAAAGCTTCACCAGGGTCTTATAGCGCAGTTTCAGTGCATCTAAATCGAAATCGTCGTCTAAGTCCATGGTCTGCACGGCCCTCGCTTCATCACTACCGGGCGGAAAGCGGGAAACATGGGCATGGGCTCCGCCTGTGGGTGTTGCGCCAAACACGCCGAGCGGATCATCAAACCCAGCAGGCGATGTGGTGAAACTTGGCGTTTTATCGCCGAACGTCCATGTGGGCCGCCGCCAGGTCACGTCCAACCGCCGGTCCGCATCAATCTGATCCGCAGACATTCCGGCGTAATAATCCCAGTTGGCGTTATAAGCCCGCACATGCTCCAAGCAGAACCGCCGATAAGGCCTTGGATGTTCACGATTACGGGGGGCCGGAAAACTGCCCGCAAGCTCACAACCCGGCGCTTCACAAGCACCAGGGTCAGCATCATCCGCCCCAGCGCCCGGAAAAGGCGGCAAAGCAGGCTGGAAATTCCGTTTCCGCATGGGGGAGATTATGGCGCCGCCCTCGCTTCAAAACAATGAATAGCGACCATCGGGCTCAGCGCCCCAAAGCCCGCACCCGCAATCCTTCGCGTTGATTATTTTGAAATTAAAAAGAACAAAACTTGAACACCTTAAATTCGAACGTACATAAATGCACTCACCAATCAAGGAGCTTCACGATGCCAGCCAGGCAACCGAAACGCACTGCACCCTATAAATCGCCCTTCAATACCCTGTTTGAAGAGGCCGGCGAGACGCCCCCACACGACTTCCGGCCATGGGATGAGCGGAACGACTACCTCCGGTCATCAGTCGGGAAAGATCGCTTAAACCGCCCGGAAGACGTCACCACAGTCGCGCGCGTCTTGACTGAAACCGGCGACATCTCTCGCCGTGACGCAGCCTTGACAGGTGCGGTCACCCCTACGCTCGAGGAGGGCGTCAAACGCCTGCAGGCGCGCGCGAAACAGAGCGACCCAAACGTCGTGATAGACGGCGTCTACGGCCCCCAAACCCAAGAAATCGCGCTGGGAACCGAGCTTCCCAATGCCCGCGCCCGCCGCACCGAAACCGCCAATGGTGCCGGAAACCTGCTGGTCCCCACAGCGGACCGTCCAGCTTCCCCAAAGCCGCCCCCCATTCCCGCAGCGACAGCCCAACGCCTCATTCAAGCCCAACTCGACACCCGAAGCCTTGTAAAGGCCGACAGTGGCGAAGAAGCCCTGCATGCACCAGAGTTTGAACCCGCCTTAGCGAAGAGCGTGCTTGACGCCGCCGCTTCAGCGCCCGTTGCCCTAGATCCAAAATCGAACAAAGTAGCAACCAACGATCTGCATACTTTAACTGCAGACAATGACATCCTCTTTGGCGGTGAGGGTAACGATATCCTCTTCGGCGGCAGCAGCGATGACGATCTTTCAGAAAGCGACGATGTTGCAGCGATCGGCGAAGCAAGCTCTTCTGCTGATACGTTGCCTCATCCTGCACCGCCCGCAACTTTCCAAAAGACCAGACCATTCGATAAAGCGCGCTCCGCAATGGATCACTTGACCTACGTCGTCCAATACCAGTCCGGAACAGAATTAGTGCGTGACGCGCTTGATGAAGCCGCTGAAGAGGCGGTCTCTGCGCTCTACGCTCCTTCTGACTCAGACCGGCCAGAAATGGTTGCCGAAACGCGCAGGACCTTGCGCGGCCTCGTTAACTTGACCGGCGATACAATAAATTGGGGTGAATGGAAGCAGTTTGTTCAACGCTTAGAATTATCGAAAGCGCGGCTTGATTTGGGCCAGGAGGTCCACGGACTTGAACTGCGACGTTCCTCTGACGGGTATGACGTTCGCGACAGCAAAGGAACATCGATCTTCACCCTGCCGCGCTTTGCCGGACAGGCAATCGCAGCTGACCCGAAACGTTATGGGCCGCGCCTCCAATTGCTGAACGAAGCTTTAGCTGCGGAAAACCCAGACACACTGTATGACCGCGCCGCAGCCCTGCTGCACGCTATCGCAGAAAAAGAGCATGATATTGCAGACGGCACGCTCGCCTTCGGCACGGCGGAAGCCCGCGCTGGGGCGCTCATCACATGGCTCAAGCGCCTCCAATCTGCAACAACGCCAGAATCCCAAGTCGAAGCAGAAAACCACATCCGCGCAGCCTTGTTTGCCGAAGCAGCGCCGGGTAACCGCTTGGCGTCGTTCGGCTTGGATTTAGCGCCAATCATCGGCAATCTACGAAGCGCCGAAGATGCAATTGAAGGCGGGGAAGAGGTTGCAAAAGCCTTAGAGGAAGGACGTTACGCAGATGCTGCGGGCGCCGCATTTTGGACTGCGCTTGATGGCATCGGCGCCGTCACCGGCATTGGCGCCGGAAAGGCCGTTAAGGCGGCTGCGCGACAGACAAAGCAAGGCCGTTGGGTCTTCGCCAGAAATGATCTCGCGCGCATGCAACGATACGGCCAAACAGGCCTTCCCCCAATCGGCGCCGAAGCCATTCTCGGCCCGAAATATTGGAACCGCCTGACAGAGGAAGAAAAAAGCTACCTGATTGGCCTGCTCCCAAGCGCGAAAGGAAATGTCGCCGAAGAACAGGCCCGCATGAGGCTCAAAGCGGCGGGTATCGATGGCGAACGTGGGGTTGATGTTAAGGAAGGCAAAGGCCGCGAGAAAACAGAGGTTGAAATAATGCCGCAGCACAGAACGCGACCGAAAGACCCGAAGGTGCGCTACTATGACGAAATTCTTGATGGGGTGGCGCTTAAGCGATTTATGTTCTTTTTCCTCAAGCCCGTGCGAACGCCCGGCAAACGCACATTCGTCGAGATAAAAGCTGGCCCTACCAACGGCGCAGCAGGCCAACGTCGCGCAGACCAGATTGTGAAGAATGACATCAAAAAATACCACGCCAATGAAATCTTACTGCTACGAATGCCGTACGATGAAGTTTCTAAGGCAGCGCTTCGTAAGCAATTGAAGGCGTGGATGCAGAACCCAAAAGGCGCGGGCATGAAACGCGTCAAAGGCGTCTATGAAACCCGAAGCGGAGAGCGCGTTGTTTGGACACAAGAGCAATTGGACAAGCTTGTCGACATGGTTGACAAGAGCCTAGCACGGCAGCAATTGCGCGGGCATTTGCCCACCATCGGCTCTTTCATGACTGGCCTCGTCGCCCGTATGGCGGCCCAAGCCGACGAATAGGCCAGGGGCTATAGCGGCGGCGGCGCTTTGCGGGCTTCAAGCGCTGCCGCCAACACTTCCAATTCTTTGTGTAGTTCTGAGTTGTTACGAATCACTGTCTCAATAAATTCCTCCACGCATTTAGGATCATTACTGTGGTGGATTTTATAGTCCCGTATTTGCTCTTTCGTTGGCGGCTCGCCGATATGGCGTTTGGCGATTTCGATCATTTCATAAACTTCAGGCCAGCGCCCTGCATAGGCATGGGCGCACATCACCTGCGATTGGCCGCCCCGGCTATAGCCGCAGTATTCATCCATCAGCGCGTTAACATCGGTCCGCATCCGCTCGCGCCAGGGAACAACATATTCGTCAAATTTCTCAAGCGAGAGCGCAGCGCAACCCTCCCAATCTTCCGCCGCACGCCATTTGCCGTAGTCCGTCGCAAATGGCGTTTTCTTGCTCGCAGGTTTACTAATGGGCTTTAGGCCAGGCCAGATTAAGGTCCATGGGCGACTAAATTTCAGCTGACGTAGGATGAGATGTTCTTCATGCTGCTCATGCTTACGCCATGCGCTGAGCGAACACTCAGATACATGGCACGGGCGAGGGCTATCGCTGACATTGGAGCCTCTCTCTGGCAATCCATCCATAAAGGCGTCAAAGTCTTTGTCAAAAATCCCAAGATCTTGATCAAATTCCAGGCCGTTCGTTCGGAAGATGACATATTCAGCGAAGCGTTTGTCTTCCTTCAGCCACAACCGCCCGGACTTCCGGCGGAACCCAAGCTCCTGAATGCGCGCGCCGATGCCAGCATTAATCGCCCGCGTCGCAGGCTTTATCTCTCGCGCCATGCCTGAACTCCTTACCTCTATGACTCGTCGGCAGGGCGGTCATAGCGACGGCGTGGCAAGCGTACGATGGTCCGGCTTGCCAGTCACCCCGCTGAGCGCCTCCCTCAGCAGCGCCGTCGGGAGAATATTGCTGCCGCTGCGCGAGATTGCAATTTCCACCTCATGCAATGACCAGCCAAAGCCTAGCTGCCGCGTCTTGCGCCCTCACTCATTTCGTCTAACGTTCGCGCTTCAATCGATTGAGGGGAAATTTACGTGGGCAAGAAGCGGATTATGGTGCAGATGCCGATTTCGGCGGGCATTCAGTCGGTGTTGGCAGGGCGGGATGATGTGGAGGCGGTGCGGTATACCGAGCTTTCCGAAGACAACATCATGCAGCATGTCGGCGAATATGATGCAGCGATCATGGGGGTGGCCCCCTTCACTGAGCGTATCGCGGCGATGGCAGACAAGATGCAAATCGTCTCCCGCCACGGCGTTGGCTATGACGCCATTGATATTCCTGCATTGACCAAGCGCGGCATTCCGTTGACGGTTGTTGGCATCGCTAATTCCGTCACCGTGGCTGAACACGCGCTGTTTTTCATGTTGGCCCTGGCGAAACGCGCCGTGCAGTACGACCGGGAAGTCCGCAAGGGCAACTGGAACATCCGCTTTGATGCGCCAGCCTATGATCTAGCCGGTAAGAAAGTGATGATCCTGGGCTACGGCCGCATTGGCCGCCGCCTTGTGCCAATGGTGAAGGCCATGGGCATGGATGTGCATGTGCATGACCCCTATGTGATCCAAGACGCGCTGGTGACAGCAGGTGTGACACCTGTCGAGGATTGGCGAGCAACCCTGCCGGAGATGGATTTCCTCTCCGTCAATTGCCCCAAGAACGAAGAAACCAACGGCATGGTCGGTGCAGCCGAACTCGCCTCCATGAAACCGACGGCCTATGTGGTCAACACTGCGCGCGGCAATATCGTTGACGAAAAAGCGCTATATACGGCGCTCAAAAACAACGTGATCGCCGGGGCCGGGATTGATCCGTTCGTGGTTGAGCCTGCCACGCCGGATGAGCCGCTGTTTCAGCTCGACAATATCCTCGTATCGCCGCATTCAGCCGGCGTTACTGAAGAAAGCATGTTCCGCATGGGTGCCGTTGCGGCCCAAAACGTGTTGGACTGCTTCGATGGAAAATTGAACCCAGATAACGTGATTAATAAGGAAGTCCTGAAATGAGAGCCAATATTGTAAAGCAGCGCTGGCAAGCTGGCGAAGCCTGTGTGAACGGCTGGTGCGCCATTCCAAACAGCTTTGCTGCCGAACTCATGGCCCATTCCGGTTGGGACAGCATCACCATCGACCTGCAGCACGGCATGGCTGACTACCAGACCGCTGTCACCATGCTGCAAGCCATCTCGACAACAGATGTGCCGCCATTGGCCCGCGTCCCCTGGCTGGAGCCGGGCATCATCCAGCGGATGCTGGACGCGGGGTCCATGGGCATTATCTGCCCGATGATCAATTCGGCTGAGGAAGCTGAAAAATTCGTTGGTGCCTGCAAATACACCCCACTTGGCTATCGCTCCAGCGGCCCTGTGCGCGCGGCGATCTATGCCGGTGCGGACTATATCGCCAACGCCAATGAGGAAATCTTGGCCATCGCCATGATCGAAACCATGGAAGCGATTGAAAACCTGGACGCCATCCTTTCCACCCCAGGCTTGGACGGCGTGTATATCGGCCCGACCGATCTGGCGCTGACCATGGGCAAACCGCCTGTACTAGACCCGACGGATGCTGAAGTGGTCGCCAATATTGAAAAGATCATTGATGCTGCGAACGCCAAAGGCTTGGGCGCTGGCATCCATTGTGGCTCCCCAGAATACGCCGCGAAGATGATTGCACGCGGCGCTAAATTGGTCACAATTGGTTCTGACGGGCGGCTGCTACAATCCGCTGCTCAGGCCGCTGTTGCCAAGTGTAAAGGCGAGGCGCCGGCTAAAGCTGGGGGCGGAAGTGCCTACTAAAATGCACAAATAGGCGGAAATTTTCCCAGAAAAGTAGGTGTGACAGGAATACTTGTCACATCTGCGGGATTATGTTTGCGATTCTACACTTTTTTGTCGCAGGACTTGCTATCGCGCTTCCAAGAGCCGATATGTGGAATGCTATCGCTCGCCTAGAGAACTACGGACCGCCCTTTCGACGGCCCTCTGGTCTTTCTATTCTGACCGACACGCCAAGGCTCCGGCATACTGCGCAGGGCCCGAACAGAAGGAAACACGGACATGTCTACAGGCACCGTGAAATGGTTCAACGCAACTAAAGGCTTCGGCTTCATCGAGCCTGATGAAGGCGGCAAAGACGTATTCTTGCATATCTCCGCAGTGGAGCGTGCAGGCGTCCAAAGCCCGAACGAAGGCCAGAAGATCCAGTACGATATGGAAACCGGTCGTGACGGTCGTACGTCCGCTGGCAACATCAGCTACGTCTAATCGTGCTGACGCTCTGAATGGTGCTTTTGGCGCCTGACGGATAAGAAAACCCCCGCCTGGCGCTTTGAGCGCCGGCGGGGGTTTTTGTTATTGACGTCTAAAAACTTTCAGACAAGCGCCAGAACCGCATCCGCAAATGCTTCTGGCGCTTCCGCCGGTGGGTTGTGGCCGGTATGAGGCAGCAATCGCCGTTCATATGGGCCGCTGAAACGCTTTGCTGCGTAATCTGTTTCTTGCGGAGAGCCAGCGACACCGTCCGCCAAACCTTCCAGGTTAATCGTAGGCACCGTAATGATTGGCTGCTTTGCCAACTCGGCTTCAATATCTGCATAGGCAGGATCGCCAACAACATAATCGAACCGGACCCGATATGAATGGATCACCACGTCAACAAAGTCCGGGTTGTCAAAAGCGGGTGCCGATTTTTCAAATGTCGCCTCATCGAAAGTCCATTCCGGCGACCATAGCCGCCATAACTGCCTGGCAAACGCTTGGCGATGAGCGGCCAGCCCAGCCCGACCACGCTCCGTATGGAAGTAATATTGATACCAGTAGCGGTGCTCAGCTTCCGGTGAGGCTGGCTTAACCGATGCTGCGATATTCTGGATGTTGTATCCGCCGCCGGTCACCAGCCCCCGTGCCCGCTCGGGCCAAAGCGCTGCGACGATGCAAGCACCGCGGCCGCCCCAATCAAAGCCGCCAAGAACTGCACTTTCAATCTGCACTGCGTCCATGAAGCCGACCAAATCAGCACCGAAAGCGCCCTGCTGGCCAGATCGCATTGTGTTGGCATTGAGAAACCGCGTCGGTCCGTAACCGCGCATGAACGGTGCCAGGGTGCGTACACCCTTCGCGGCCAGCAGCGTCGCCACTTCATCAAAGCAGTGGATGTCGTAGGGGAAGCCATGCATGAGAATCGCAAGCGGGCCATCGGCCGGTCCAGCTTCCGCATAGGCGATTTCAAGCCGGTCCGTCTGAATAGTTTTCAGCGTGGCAGTCATCGGCGCAACATCCCCAGCAGCCCGCGCACCAACTCGCGGCCAAGACTGCGGGCGACAGACCGCGCGGCGGATTTGGCAGCCGTTTCGATGACGGAATCGCTCCGGCTAGACCGTTTCCGCCCCCGATTGGCAGCACGTTCAGCCTTCTCCCGCTCTTTGGCTTCTAGCGCTTTGCGGCGCGCCTCTGCCTCAGCCTTCTCGGCAGCTTCAGCCGCTGCAGCGGCTTTGTCCGCACGTGCCTGCAGGATTTCAAAGGCACTCTCCCTGTCCACCTCTTTCTCGTAGCGCCCCGCGACCGGGCTCGCGTCCATCACCGTCTTGCGCTCACTTTCCGTCGCCGGGCCTAGTCGGGATGTCGGCGGGCGGATCAGCGTGCGCTCGACAATGCCGGGCCTGCCTTTCGCATCCAGGAATGACGTCAACGCCTCACCAACGCCAAGCTCTTTGATCACGTCAGCTGCGTCAAAGTTCGGGTTCTGGCGGAAAGTGTTCGCTGCCGCTTTCACTGCCCGCTCATCGCGCGGCGTGAATGCCCGCAATGCATGCTGCACCCGGTTACCAAGCTGCCCCAGTACATCATCCGGCACATCAGACGGGCTTTGCGTCACGAAATAAACACCGACACCCTTAGACCGGATCAGCCGAACTACTTGTTCAATCTTATCGACAAGGGCTTTCGGTGCATCTTCGAACAGCAAATGCGCTTCATCGAAGAAGAAAACCAGCTCCGGCTGGTCTGGATCGCCGATTTCCGGTAATTCCTCAAACAGTTCCGCCAACAGCCAGAGCAAGAACGTGGCGTAGAGCTTTGGCGATTGCATTAACTCATTGGCCGCAAGGACATTAACGACACCGCGCCCGTTCCGGTCCGTTCGCATCAGGTCCATCAGGTCAAGTGCAGGCTCGCCAAAGAACTTCTCACCATCCTGACGCTGCAATTCCAGCAACCGCCGCTGAATGGCACCGACAGATGCGGTCGATATATTGCCATATGCGGCACCGATTTCTTTCCGTCGTTCGGCAAGGTCAATCAGGAGTGCGCGAAGGTCTTTCAAGTCAAGCAGCAGCATGCCCTCGTCATCTGCCACCTGAAAAGCAATGGTGAGCACGCCCTCTTGGGTATCATTCAGGCCAAGGATGCGGGCCAGCAGGAGCGGCCCCATTTCAGAAATCGTTGTGCGGATGGGATGGCCCTGGCGGCCAAACAGGTCCCAGAAAATGACCGGCGGCGCTTCGTACTCATAGTCCTCAAGCCCGATCAGGCCAGCGCGTTTCGCCAGAAAATCTTTTGGCTCGCCAGGTTGGCTAAGGCCGGAAAGGTCGCCTTTCACATCAGCCAGAAAAACCGGTGTCCCAGCGCGGCTGAAAGCCTCTGCCAAATTCTGAAGGGTGACCGTTTTACCGGTGCCGGTGGCACCAGCGATGAGGCCATGACGGTTGGCGCGTTTCAGCGTCAGGAATTGCGGGCCAGCACCGCCATCATTCGCGCCAATGAAAATGCCGTCCTGCGTATCTTTCGCCATGACCTATTACCTGCTCCGCCTCACAATACAGCAGGTCATAGCGAATCCTGCGTCAGGCGGGAAGGTATCTCGCATAATCAGCGGGCTATTCGGCAGCTTTTGCGCCAAGTACATCTTCCGTTACGGCACAGAGTAGGAAATCCGCTTCATTCTCATCTGCGGTACGAGCGACTGGCAGGAACACAATTTTGAGCGAGCAATCGGACCAGTTGTTTGGTGTGAAGTCCGCCATGTGCGGTGCTTTGAATGTGCGGGCGATGTCGAGTCCGTTCCGCCATGGATCAATGTGTGCGTCATTCTTGAATTCAGATAGTCGGCGGCCGATCAGGTCCGCGCCGAGCAAAGATGCGGCGGACTCACCGGCGATGCGATGCAGATAGTCGCGGCCCCCATCTAGCACCTCGACGAGTACGAGGTTGGCCAATAGGTCAGCCAGTTCGACCGGATCGATTGAGCGACGCGTTGGCAGTTTGCGCCCGTCGCGCTGGCTACTCCAGTATTCGACCGTTCGTTGAATGATGTCCGGACGCATTGTGTCCACCCGTTGCTGCATTTGAGCAACTTACAGGGCCATCCTGGCGTCCGGCAGGTTCGCATTTGGCGTAAATCCAATGTAAACAAAATGTAAAGCGCGGCTGAACCCTTACTGAGTTCAGCCGCGCAAAACCTACGCCATACAGCGTATGTTAGACCTCTTAGACGCTATAGTACATCTGGAATTCAATCGGATGCGGCGCCTGTTCAAACGCATGCACATCGCGCCATTTGAGTTCCATATAGCCTTCGATCATGTCCTTCGTGAAGACATCGCCTTGCATCAGGAAGTCCATGTCTGCACCGAGGGAGTCCAGCGCTTCACGCAGTGAACCGCATACTGTCGGAACACCCTGGAGTTCTTCCGGGGGCAGATCGTAAAGGTTCTTATCCATCGGGTCGCCCGGGTGGATCTTATTCCGAATGCCGTCAAGCCCAGCCATTAGCATTGCAGAGAACGCCAGGTATGGGTTGGCGGAGGGGTCCGGGAAGCGCACTTCCACGCGCTTGCCCTTAGGGTTCGTCACATACGGAATACGGCAGGAGGCTGAGCGATTGCGGGACGAATACGCCAAAAGCACAGGCGCTTCAAACCCTGGAACCAAACGCTTGTAGCTGTTGGTCGAGGGGTTCGTGAACGCATTCAGCGCCTTCGCATGTTTGATGATACCGCCGATATAGAACAAGCAGTTCTCAGACAGGTCAGCATAACCATTGCCGGCGAACGTTGGCTTGCCGTCTTTCCAGATGGACTGGTGAACATGCATACCAGACCCATTGTCGCCAGCGATCGGCTTCGGCATGAACGTTGCAGATTTACCGTAAGAGTGCGCAACCTGCTGCACCACATATTTGTACGTCTGCAGATCATCAGCAGCGCGGAGCAATGTGTTGAATTTCACACCAAGCTCATGCTGGGATGGCGCGACTTCGTGGTGATGCTTTTCAACATCAATGCCCATCTGCGCCATGATCGTGACCATTTCGGCGCGGATGTCGCTTGCCGGATCAACAGGCTGCACTGGCACATAGCCGCCTTTGGGGCCTGGGCGATGGCCAGGGTTACCGTCTTCATACTCACGGTTG
Organism: uncultured Alphaproteobacteria bacterium; assembly: GCA_938083135.1. Lineage (GTDB taxonomy): Bacteria > Pseudomonadota > Alphaproteobacteria > Bin95 > Bin95 > VMCJ01. Next base: position 24,985 of record CALLKY010000006.1, read on the forward strand.
GAGTTATAAGGGCCTTCAGCGCTGTCCAGCTTGTAGGAGGCCGTGTGGCCCTGAACTTCAAAGCGCACATCGTCGAACATGAAGAATTCGGCCTCAGGGCCCATGAATACGGTGTCGCCAACGCCTGACGTCTCGACATAGGCCATTGCTTTGCGCGCGATGCCGCGCGGGTCACGGTCATAGGACTGGCCGGTGGATGGCTCAAGGATGTCGCATACGACAATCATCGTCGGCTCGGCCGCAAACGGGTCCAGCACAGCAGTCGTCACATCAGGGGACATGATCATGTCGGACTGGGAAATATCCTTCCAGCCTTCGATGGAGGAGCCATCGAACATCACGCCGTCTGTCAGCAGATCATCATCAACCGTGGTGTGATACTGGGTAATGTGATGGGCTTTGCCCTTTGGATCGGTGAAGCGGAAATCCACATGACGTACATCATGCTCTTTCATCGCGGCGATGAGTTCATCTGCCGATTTACATTCGAGTTTCATAGGGTCAGCTCCTTATGTGCCGTGTTCTGTTCGTTCGTGTTTTTCTAAAGCGCTTCCGGGCCAGCTTCGCCCGTGCGGATACGAATTGCTTCCTCAATCGGGGAAACAAAAATCTTGCCGTCGCCGATACGGCCTGTGTGCGCAGCTTTCTGAATGGCTTCGATCACACGTTCAACCTGCGAGTCTTCAATGACGACCTCGACCTTCACCTTCGGCAGGAAGTCGACGACATATTCCGCACCCCGATAAAGCTCTGTATGACCTTTCTGACGGCCAAACCCCTTCGCTTCAACCACCGTCAGGCCTTTAACGCCGGTTTCAGACAGTGCGTCTTTCACATCATCCAGTTTGAACGGCTTGATCACCGCCTCAATCTTTTTCATCAACCCACTCTCGCATCCATACTCGCGCAGCGCGCCTGCACAGGCTGTGCGCACTCTTGGTTATTGCAAGGCTTATGCCATGCCGTCTAAGCCTTGGCGAGCCTTGTATTCTCAGTCATTTCGGGCGCAGGTGCCGCAAAACACGGCACTACGTATGTCTAATATTTAGGTAATTGCCCGCATATTAATCATTCGCGCGTTCAAGCAGTTTCTGCATCCGGCCCATAGCGTCCTCAATTTGCTCTGCACTTGCGGCATAGCTGAACCGGATAAAGCCTTCGCCCAGTGCGCCAAAGCTGGTGCCAGCAACAACGGCCACGCCAGCCTGCTCCAACAATTGTGTCTGCAGGGCTTTCGCGTCCATGCCGGTGCCGGTGATGTTCGGGAACGCATAGAACGCGCCACCCGGCTCGGCGCAGCGCACCCCCGGAAGCGCATTCAGCGCATCAACGATTAAGCGGCGGCGCTTATCAAACGCTACCAGCATGCCATCCACTTCGTCTTGCGGCCCGTTCAGCGCAGCAATCCCGGCAAACTGTGTCGGCGCGTTGACGCAGGAATGGCAGTTCACAGCCAGCTTCTCCACATGGCCGATCAGCCTCTCCGGCCAGATCGAGTAGCCAAGGCGCCACCCGGTCATTGCGTAGGTCTTGCTCCAGCCGTTCAGGACGATCAGCCGGTCACGCAGGTCCTCATAGGCCAGCATGGAGGCATGCTGGCGACCGTCATAGAGCATACGGTCATAGATTTCGTCGCTCATCACCACGACATTCGGCCATTCAGCGAGGCCCGCCGCCAGCTTGTCCAATTCTTCCTTCGGCGTGACGCCGCCCGTTGGGTTGGCGGGCGTGTTCATAATGATCAGCCGCGTTTTTGGTGTGATCTGCGACAGGACCTCATCGGCGCTGAACGCAAAGCCTTTTTCTTCCAACAACCGCATGGGCACGGGTGTCGCACCCGCATAGCGAATGACGCTTTCGTAGATTGGAAAGCCTGGATTCGGATAAATGATCTCAGCGCCTGGCTCCGCGAACATCATCACGGCGAAGAACATTGTGGGCTTGCCGCCCGGCATGATCATGATGTTTTCAGGGTCGATCACTGCACCCCGGCGCTTCAGCGTGTCAGCCGCGACAGCCTCACGCAGTTCCGGAATCCCCTTGGCCGGCGTGTAGCCATGGTGCCCGTCCCGCATGGCCTTTATCGCCGCTTCGACCACATGGCCGGGCGTTTTGAAATCCGGCTGGCCGATGCCCAGATTGATTACATCTTTTCCGGCTGCCGCGAGTTTGGCGGCGCGCGCCAGCACCTCGAACGCGGTTTCGGTGCCAAGGTTGTTCAGATTATCGGCCAACTGCATTGGATATCGGGCTTTCGTTAGAGGAATCAGAACCAAGACGTTCCGCCAGACTATGCCGCTGACCACGCCTGTTGAGAAGAGGGCACAAATGCATATTGACGTCGGCCTATGGTTCCGCGTAAATCCTGGCTCTCGCTGGCGCGTCGCTGGCTTGCGTGTGGTGCCTGTAGCTCAGTTGGTTAGAGCGCCTGGTTGTGGTCCAGGAGGTCGCCGGTTCAAATCCGGTCAGGCACCCCAATTTTTCTTAGCCGCTTCCCCAAGCCATCGCTAAGATCATTCGCGCCAATCCGCACACTTGCCGATGGACGCGCTTTTTCATGTCAGACGCCGAAAAGAAACCAACTGCCCGCCCGCCGATCCGGGACGCTGCAACGCTGATCATCGTTCGTATGAAAGGCAATGAGCCCGAGGTGCTGATGGGCGAGCGCAGCTCTGGCCATGTTTTCTTCCCGCATCACTATGTCTTCCCCGGTGGCCGGGTCGAGCGCGCGGATGGGTTTGTCCAACCAGCATCACCTTTGCGCCCTGCCGTGCTGGAACGGCTTTCCGCCTCCGCAACGCCGCATCGCGCGCAAGCCCTCGCGCTTGCCGCTGTCCGCGAAACCTTTGAGGAGGCCGGGCTCGTCATCGGTGAGAAGATTGCCGCCAAGCCTGCGCGCATCCAAAAAGGCTGGGAAGAATTTTACGACACCGGATTCGGGCCAAAGCTGGATGGGCTGACCTATGTCTATCGCGCCGTCACGCCAGCCGCCCGGCCACGCCGCTTCAACGCCCGCTTTTTCGCGGCTGATTACGATCAGGTCGTCCATGACATCAAGAAGCCAGATGGTGAGCTGCTAAAGCTGCAATGGCGCGATATCGATTCGGCGCTGGAACTCAAGATCCGCCCGATCACCGCGATTGTTCTAAAAGAAATCAATGCGCGGATGGAAGCCGGAAAGCTGCATGATGATGAATGGCCTGTCGGCTGGGTAAAATCCACCTATGGCGGCAAACGGATTAGTGGCCAGGAATAACTCCATGGGATCCGCCGGCCTCGAACTCCTGAAGACGGCGGAAATGTATGCGGCGGATAAAGCCGCGATCAAAAGCGGCGTCTCCGGCATTACCTTGATGGAGAATGCAGGTGCTGCTGTGGCTGCCGCAATCCGCCGCCGCTGGGCACCCTGCCCGCTTGTGGTTCTGGCCGGCCCTGGTGCCAATGGTGGCGACGGCTGGGTGATCGCCCGACTGCTGGCGGACGCCGGATGGCCCGTCCGCATAGCCCTCCTCGGTGACCGCGAGAGGCTCAAAGGCGACACGGCCCATCACGCAGCACTATGGACAGGGGATGTGGAGGCAGCCTCACCCAACGCCCTGAACGGCGCTGAACTCATCGTCGACGCCCTCTTTGGCGCTGGTCTTGCCCGTCCGCTAGAAGGCGCGGCCCTGGCCTTGGTCAAGGCGATGGCGGTCCATTTGGCCCCCGTAATTGCTGTCGATCTACCCTCTGGCGTGAATGGCGACACGGGGCAGGTTCTGGGCGCAGCTGCGCAGGCTCACCTGACTGTCACCTTCTTCCGCCAAAAGCCCGGGCATCTGTTGGCGCCAGGACGGTTTCTCTGCGGGGAGATCATTACGGCCGACATTGGCGTTCCAGAGAGCGCTGCATCCAGTGTTCAGACTTTTCAGAATACGCCAGCGCTCTGGCCTGCAGCCGCACACGGCCCAGACCCATCCGGCCACAAATACACGCGCGGGCATGCGCTGATTGCTGGCGGTGCCGAGACAACGGGTGCCGCCAGGTTAACGGCGCGGGCGGCGCTTCGGTCTGGCGCAGGACTTGCCACCATTGCAGCGCCACGGCGCGCCTGGCCCGTATATGCGGCAGCAGAACTCGCCGTGATGGTGCGGCCAATTGATGACGTGGCCGGATATACGGCGCTGCTAGAGGACAAACGTTTTTCCGTACTCACACTCGGACCTGGCCTTGGCTTAGACGCTCCCGCGCGCGGTTTGGTCGAGGCTGCTGGTGCGACTGGCCGTCAACTGGTGCTGGATGCCGATGCACTGACACTTTTCGCAGACACGCCTGAAGTCCTGTTCGAAATGACCCGTGCAGCACCCGCAGCCGTGCTCACGCCGCATATGGGCGAGTTCCAGCGGCTTTTCGGCGACGTCGCAGGATCAAAGTTGGATCAAGCGCGCGCTGCCGCTGTTCTATCCGGCGCAGTAATGGTTCTAAAAGGCCCAGATACCGTCATCGCTGCCCCAGATGGCCGTGCGGCAATCAACGCCCACGCACCGCCAACATTGGCGACCGCGGGTTCAGGCGATGTGCTGGCAGGGATCATCACCGGATTGCTAGCAAGCGGTGCAAGCGCCTTTGATGCGGCCTGCGCAGGCGTTTGGCTGCATGGTGAGGCCGCCTATCAGTTCGGGCCAGGGCTGATCGCGTCTGACCTTTTGGACACGCTGCCAGTCGCATTAAGCGCCGCCGCGCTCAAATAACGTCGCGACTTCTAAATGAGGCGTCCAGCGGAATTGATCGATGGGCTGGGCAATACGAAACCGATATCCCGCGTCCACAAGTACGCGCCCATCCCGCGCTAAGGCCGCAGGATTGCACGATAGATAGATGATCCGATCCGGCCCGCCAGTCGCCAAGGATTCCACCTGATGCGCAGCCCCACTTCGGGGCGGGTCTAACAACACGGCGTCATAGGGCTTTAATTCATCCACGCGTAGCGGCCGCCGGGCAAGATCCCGAACATGGCCTTTGACGAATCCACCAAGTCCCGCCTGCCCTGCCGCTTGGTTCAGTGCCGCGATCATCGCCGGGGCACCTTCATAGGCTACCACATGCACGCCATCGCCACCAAGCCGGAGCGCGAATGGCCCCCAGCCGGAATAAAGGTCCGCGATATGCTTAGCACCCTGCAGATGGTCAGCAGCGAAATCAGCCATCGCCTGCTCGCCTTCCGCGGTCGGCTGCAGGAAAGCACCAGGGGCGGGTGCGGCGCGCACGGGGCCAAGCGTGATCATAGGCGTGCGTCGGGCAGCAACGCTCTCGGTAATATCACCATCTTCAGCAACCCATGCGAACCGGGCGATATTCTTTGCGTCCGCGAAGTCTGCGATAGCTTGCCGTTCGGTCAAATCCAACGGGCGGTTGCGGATCAACAGCAAGTCCAGCCCCGTTGGGGAGGCCCACGCTTCAACGTCCCCCACTTCGCCAGACCGCAGCAGTCGATCCAACAATGGACGCAATGCAACAGGTAGGTCCGCCAAATCTGGAACGGCGGCGATGCACTGATCTATCGGCACGATCTGGCGGCTCGCGCGGGCATTGAACCCAAGAATAGCCCCACCGGCCCGGCCGATAGCCGCAAACCGCAACCGCCGACGGCCTTCGCCAATACGCAGCAATGGCAACCGCGTTTCCGGCTCCAAGCTGCGGCTTCCTAACGCCTGATCGACCAAGCCTTCTTTCCAGGCCAAATAGGCATCGTCCGCCATATGCTGGACAGAGCAGCCGCCACATTGATCCGCATAGGCGCATGGCGGGGTGATGCGTTCTGGTGCGGGCTGAAGCACTTCCAGCACTTCAGCAATTCGCCCCTCGCCCTTTTTGTCGCCGAGGCGCACACGCGCTTCCTCACCCGGCAACAGGCCCGGGACATAAACAGGCGCGCCATTGTGTGCGCCAATACCGTCCCCCTGCGCGCCAAGCCGCTCGACTGTAATATTCGCGTCAACCGGCGCTGGTGCCCGCCGTTTTGGGCGGCCCGGTTTACGGCTTTGTCGCCGCGATGAGGTATTCGACATTGCCTTCAGCCCCTGTAATCGGGCTTTCTGTAATGCCCATAACGTGCCAGCCCATATCGCCCACCAGCCAATTCTGAATGCGGTCTACCACGGCTTCGCGCACAGCAGTGTCTTTTACGACGCCGTTTTTCCCAACATTGCCGCGCCCCGCTTCAAACTGCGGTTTAATCAGCGCTGCGATCCATGCACCACGCGCTGCGAAACTCATCGGTGTCGGCAATACGGTTGCGAGGCCGATAAAGCTGGCGTCGCACACAATTGCGCCTGCCGGGTCCGGAATGTGTTCCGCTGTCAGGTGACGCGCGTTCTGACCTTCCAGCACAATCACCCGATCATCCGTGCGGAGTTTCCAGGCGAGCTGCCCTTTCCCTACGTCGACCGCGAACACTTTCGCAGCCCCATTCGCTAGCAGCACATCGGTAAATCCACCGGTGGAGGAACCGACATCAATCGCCGTGACGCCCGTCGCATCCAACCCGAAATGCTCTATAGCATGGGCAAGTTTCAGGCCGCCGCGCCCAACCCAGGGGTGATCCTGCCCGCGCACATCCAAAGGCTTATCATCCCGGATCTGCGCGCCTGGCTTCTCCACCCGCTGTTCGCCCGTGAACACTTTGCCCGCCATAATCAGCGCCTGCGCTTTGGAGCGGGTCTCGACCAGGCCCCGCGTCACCAGCGCCTGATCTGCGCGCATTTTGGCGATCGCCATTGGTGTTGCCCCTTGGGTCAGGCCCTAGGGCCGCATGAACACGTGGTCTTCGTCATCGCCCATATTCTGCGCGATGAAGGTCAGCTCATTCTGCGCATCTTCAACGCCAGACACATCCGCCAGTGCGGCAGCAGCGGCGTCCAGCAGCGAGCGAAGCGCGGCAGGGCCATCGACGTTTTCTGCCTTGGCTGCATCCATTATGCGCGTGAGTTCAGCACGGGCGAATTCTGAGGGGGTCATCAGCTGGCTTCCTTCTTCTCTACTTTTTTCTTTTCTGCAGCAGCCTTCAGCTTGGCGACTTCGGCCTGCAAGCGCTTCACGACCGGACCATCTTCCGCCAATGCATAGCAGGAGTTTGTTGGCGGGCCGCGTCGGCGCATGGCCTCACCTTCAGGCAAGCCTTGCTCCCGTAGCAGATGCTCGCGGTAAGCGAAGACTGTTTGGAAGGCGGTTGTGCCAACGGGATAGAGCAATTCCAGCAAGTGCGTGCAGCCCTTAGCGCGGCCATACCGCTCCTTCACCTCATTCATCCATCCGCCTTTTATGCGCAGGCCTGCCAGCTTAGAGAACGCCCAGGCGGCGCTGGGGCATACCTCATACGGGCTGCGGCGGGTGAAGGCTTCCGCGCGTTCAATATTCAGGCGATCATCGACCGTTAGCCGGATTGCCATTTCATGCACCGGATCATCCGCTAGCACGAGGCCCCGGAAGCGGCTTTCAAACGGATAGGTCTTCACATCCGTGATCGAGCCTTCAATGTCCCAAAGCCCATCCTCACGGGCATATCCACGGCATTCAACCGAGCGCACATGCAAGAGCTTGCGCGGGGCGGGCGGACTTAAATCCATGGGAGCAGGCTCCGGCTGCGAGGGAGACGATATTTCAATGAAGCATATGGCCCGTGAAATTCCGGTCAACGCGGGTTAGAGTCGCGCACAGTCTCGAAATTGAGGAATAGATTATGCGGGTTGTGATTGTCGGCGGTGGCGTGGCCGGATTGGCGTTGGCACTCGGTCTCCGTCGCCAAGGCATCGACTATGTGGTGCTGGAACAGGCACCGAAGTTTGAAGCTGTTGGCGCTGGCATTCAGCTCAGCCCAAATGCGACCCGCACACTTGGCTATCTGGGCGTTATGGAGCGGCTAGAGCCGCGCGTCGTCCGCCCTGGTCATCACCGATTTGTCGCTTGGGATACGGCTGAACCACTGCTGACAACGCCATTGGGCGACGCAGTGCATGAGACGTTCGGCACCCCTTATTTCCACGCCCATCGCGCAGACTTGCTTGATGCCATTCTCGCAGAAATCGGCGAGGATGAGCGCATTCAGATGAACGCCCATGTCAATGAAGTTGGTGAAGATGGCGCGCGCGCCTGGGCTGTGCTGGCGGATGGCAGTCACGTTGAAGGCGATGTGTTGATTGCAGCGGAAGGTGTCCGCAGTCGCATCCGCGAGCAGATGTTTGAGCCGGAAGCGCCGCAATTCTCTGGCTGCATGGCCTGGCGCGGGCTAACCCCGGCCAGCGTCGCGAAGTCACTTGGGTTTGAGCATGACAGCTATATCTGGATGGGGCCGGAACGGAGCGTGGTGATCTACTATGTCTCCGGCGGTGAGCTCATCAACTGGATCGGCATTGGCCCTTCTGATGGCGACACCCGCGAAAGCTGGACGACCCAAGGCACCACCGAAGCCGCATTGGAAGAATATGACGGCTGGCACCCCATGGTACGCGGGCTGATTGAGCAATCCGCGCCGCCGTTTAAATGGGCCCTATACGATCGCCAACCGCTGGAAAGCTGGGTCCATGGCCGCATCGCGCTGATTGGCGACGCCGCCCACGCCATGCTGCCTTACCACGCCCAAGGTGCAACCCAATCCATTGAGGATGCCTGGGTCCTCGCGCGGCGACTGGCGCTCTCAGCCAATGCGGATGCAGCGCTCGCCAGCTATCAGGCGCTCCGCCAGGAACGCACGGCGCAAGTCCAAGGAGCCAGCCGCGCCGCGCAGACGCTGTTTCACATGTCAGACGAAACGGCACTGGCCCGCCGCAACCAACGCTTCCGGTCCATGCAAGCCAGCATCGGCGAAGGCTTCCCCCCCGGCCAAGAATGGCTCTTCGCCTACGACCCAGAAAAAGCAGCCTCCGGTGAAGATGGCGACTGGCAGAAAATGGCTTGGCGGTGACCCTTTAGGCAAACTGGAAACGCGCGTTCTCAGGCAAACGCCATATACACGCTCTAAGGATTGGTTTTGCCAGGCAAGCTTGGCGCTAGATTGCTCAACTTCGCAGTTCGCATCTCCTTGCCATTGGTTGCGATGATTGTCAGGTCAGGGCCAGCAATTTCACGCGCAACTTGAAGGCAGGCGCCGCAAGGCCACGTTACCTCGCCATCCGTTTTCGGCGCATGCAGCACCAAAACCGTCGGCTTCCCTGCGGATTGGGTGACGGCGCTGTAGAGTGCGACGCGCTCCGCGCACATCGACAGTCCAAGCGAAATATTCTCAATCAGAAAGCCTGGGACTGTCTCGCCCGTTTCCGTTTGGATTGCAGCACCCATTTTAAAGTTAGAATATGGCGCATAGGCCCGGTCTCGCGCTGCCCGCGCCGCCTCAATTAGGCGGCCATGATCATCCTTCTCATCGGCCATTTAGACTGATCCCTATCTCGTCACTGATGCGAACACTTTTCGCTGCTTGCCCGTCAATCTTCCAGAGCCTTACTGATCCATACTGCCACCGAAGTTCTCTCCGTCGAAGAGCGGCGCTAGGGTGGCATGGTTGAGTTCGCCGACATAGGTCAAGCCATTTGGGCCGCCAACGAATACTTCAGCCAAACCGGACCGCACTGTAGCACCAGCAGGCGTCTTGTTGATTGCGCCGACCACCAAATCCGAAAAACCATCTCCGTTAAAATCCGCCGCCTTTTGCGAAGAGCCGATGAACGCATCTGCTTCGATTGGAACGGGCGCGCCTCCACCAAGCAACTGGTCTGGCTCTAGCGTTCCGTTGTTATTTGCGAACAGAAACACCCTGCCTGTGCGAATAGGCGAAATGTTCGTCAATACGGGCTGGCGTCCAAGATCAGGAATGATCAGCGTGCAATCCAAGGACGGCACCTGGATATCTGGCTGACCACCAGGGCGCGTTCGACCGTGGACATGTCAATCGCGGAGTAAAAAGGGGCCAGTTCCCGGTAGAATATAGGTCCATCTTGCTGGTTCAGGATGGCCCCTTGGCCTGCGTCAGCTATAGCTGACGCAGGCCAAGGGGCGCTGTCTAAATGGCGATTTTATGGCTGT
>CALLKY010000007.1 GCA_938083135.1 uncultured Alphaproteobacteria bacterium
TCGACAGAGAGGGCTTTGGCCATGCAGGCTGGCCTCCTTCACCAGCCCTCATGATGAATCACAAAATAACGCCAAACGGAATCCCTAATGATTCAATTGCCGCTCAATCCGCTCTAATATACGCAAAAACTTCCAAAAAAACCGTATAAATCAAACACTAGGACTTGTTACGCCCTAGGATCAAATGAACTGACAAGGCGTAAAAGGTAGTAATACGAAAAACGGGCAGACCCTTAAGGATCTACCCGTCTCATCGTTACAGCCATCGGCTCCGCCGACGCCCAATCTGGGGTCGGCGGAGGTTTGGTTCTTACTGAACCTTCGGGATGTAGTTGGAGATGGAAGCGTTGTTGCCGATAGCAACTGCAGTTGCCGGATCAACAGCGCGGCGCATTGGGCGCAGCGTGGTGTCGTTCCATGCGGATACGTTGCCGTTATGGACTTGCTCAACACCAGCTACGATCGAACCGTGGTTCGTCTGCAGGGAGAAGTTGTTAGCGATCGCAACAGCCGTTGTTGTCACGTCGTTGACTTTGCCTGAGAAGTCAGCTGTCAAGCTGGCGGAGATGTCGCCATCATTAACCTGCTTGGAACCAACAACAGCGCCGCCATATTCTTCAACATTGAAGGAGAAGTTGTTGCCGATAGCGACAGCCGTCAGCTCGGTAGCACCGGTTGCTTTCATGATGTTGGCGTCCAAGGAAGCACTAACATTGCCCCAATTGCCCTGCCAGTTGCTGCCGGCAGCGTTGCCTTTAACATCAACAGAAGCGTTGTTGGCGATTGCCACTGCTGAAGCGGTGTAGCCGTCAACATTGCTTGCCACAACTTTGGTGTGGGCGTTGATGTCGCCGCGGTTGGTCTGGTCAATTTCGAACTTGGTGACGATGTTTTCGATCATGTCGACCGTGATTGTGTCCGTCACTTCTTCGAGGAAGATTTCATCCAGGGTGTTGGAAACTTTGAGGACCTTGCGGTCGTCAGCCATAGCACCGGTGGAGATCAGCGCTGCGGCGCTGGCGAGAAGGATCATTTTGTAGCCACGCATAGTATTCGCTCCTTGCGATTTTAAGTGGCGGCGCTTCTTGCGTCCGCCGTTGGGTTTAAAATCCGGTGGTTAGAACTCCGGACTTCAGTCTTGGTCCATGTGGACCTATCCAGGGCCTCCCTGCCCGGGGACGCAGAATTCCTTGCTAGAGCGCCGTGCGTCGCTTGCGACGCAGCCCGGCGCTCTAGCACATAGATTGCGGGAATTGCCCTAGCGCACTCAGTCCAGCCGAAGGCGGCCATTCAACGCCGTCTGATTGCCGCGGTTGATCTGGGTCGCATTCACGATGATGGTGGAGTTCGGTGCTGCTTCGATATTGATCAGGTTGCCGATGGCGGTGTTGCCTGAGCCGCGAAGTGACGAGCGCAGCTCTTTACGAACACCATTCTCATCCCGGCGCGGCGTCACGCCTGTTTCCATTTCAGAAACGCGGTCATGGCCAAGCGCTGCATCCATTGTCATTGGCCTTTCGCGGGTGAAAGCCTGAGCCACAGGTGCGGCAAGAATGCTTGCAGCCGTGAGAACAATGAGGCTGGTCTTCCTGACCATCGGACAAAACTCCTGTATCGCTGAGGCGCTGAATTGCGCTTGCTCGTTGCGATCAATGTGAGGATGTTTTACCGAAATAGAATCTATAATGCTTTAGAAAATAGGATGTAATACTTGCGTTCGATTAAACCCTCTTAGGTACCCACAAGTATAAAACCGATCAAAAGGATTACGCCCTTCGATATATGCATCGAATACCAATCTCACCTCAATACATTGATATTATGCACTTTTTCCGCCACCCCAGTTCATCGATGCATGCCCACAACGACATCGGGTAGGATCATTTACAGACAATACGATTGAAATAAGTATGGCTTTCAGCGGGACATTTTTTGAGAATCGTAACTGGACTATGAATTTTTTCTCAATTTGGTGAAATCTGTTAACTATACTTCGGTCACAAGCGCATCAGCGCCGTGCCATCAGCCCTATCAAAAGGCAAACCTGCACTGCGCCAACAACAATGAGGCTGAGCGCTGCGCCCTCCATGCCATAATGAAAGACCAAGGGCGGTGCGACGACGCCCGCTGTCGTCGCCAGCACCATGTGCAACAGCATGTGCGTCCTAAAGCGTTTGGCCGCGACCAGGGCATATTGCAAAAATGATGCGATGAACCGGAGGCCCGCTGCAGCCATTGTCAGCGTCAAGACGGTACCGTAGGCCGCATATTCCGGCGTGTAGATCACCGCCAACGCCCATGGCCCGAGGACAATTGCAAACGCAACACCACAAACGCCAAGTCCAGCGCCCAGCAACGCCAGCATGCCGGTCATTCTTAGGAAGCCCCGCCGGTCATCCGCCGCATGGGCGCGCCCGAGATGCGCGGAAGCTGCACTGCCAAAGGCATTCGAAACAACAACGGAGGCTTGGAAGAAGAAGAATACGCCTGTGAAATAGCCAAGCGCCCCAGGCTCCATTTCCCACTCAATCACATAACGCGGGATCGCTGTCTCCAGTGATGCCAGCGCGGCACCGACGCCAAGCGGCCAAGCCTTGATGATAACAGCGCGAGCGCCAGCAACAGCAGGTTCAGCACGCAGTCGGACACGAATGCCAACTGCCTCCCTGAGGAGAAACAACGCCACAGCAGCCGTGCCCCATCCAGCTAGCCCCGCCCAAAGCGCACCATCAGCCAATAGAAGGCCAGCCAGACATGCGGCAGGGGCCAATAGCGCTCGCAACAGTAGCGAGATGGCGATGGCCATCGTGCTACCTTCTCTCTGGCGTGCGCCGTATAGCAGGTCAAACAGGCCATCGGCGCTCTTAATTAGCGCAAACAACAGCAGCGCCGATGCCCCATCTATCCCATGCGCGCCCACGGTTAGAAGTGCGGCAATTCCCATCGCAAATGCGGCCGCTAACAATCCTGCCACGCGGGCAAGCCAGTAATCTCCGAACGTGAAGTCCCGGCCTGCGTCGCTGGCAAACGCGACCCTCAGCGCCATATTGGCCAAAAAATAGATTGGGTTGGCGATTGCAAGCGTCAGGCCAAAAACTGCCATCGCTTCCAGCCCCGCTACTTTGGCAATGGCAGAAACAATTGCCCATTGCCCCAGCGCGAAAACCCCATGGCCGAGCGAGATAAAAATCAGATCGCGTTTTAACCCACTATCGGCCTGACCTGTCATTGCCCTTGCAGCTTCCGGGGCCCTTGCAGCTTCCGGGCGAATGCAAAGAACGCCTGGTCCGGCTGCGTGATCTCATCGATCAGGTCCGCGAATTCGCGGTCCCCAGACGGCTTTGGCGCGCGGGCCTTGTTTTCATGACCGATCCGGATCCGAACACCGACTTGAGCCTTGATCGCGGATTCAAACCCTGGCGTATCATCCAGAAAACCGACGACGTGAAACTTTGCCAAATTCGCTTTGGCACGGTCCAAGGCTTCGCCGGTCGTCATATCAGCGGTCGAGGGCAGACCGCTGAAGAAATAGGTGTAGAAAGCGCCAAACTGGCGGGCGGCAGGTCCGTTCAGGAAGGTTTCAAAATCTTCAGGGATATGGCCATGAGCACCCGGACGGCCATGGCTGTATCGGTAATGAGATATGAAACGCGCCACGGGTTCCCGCAGAATGGTTACGAACTTGGCCTTCTCGCCATATGCGGCCCACCCGGCATCACTAAAGCGAACATGCGCCGATACACAGTCCACGCCAGCAGCCAAGTGATACAAAAACATCCGTTCCCTCAGCTCTTCAGCGCGCGCCAATAATTCAGCGGCACTAGCAGACGGGTCCAGCATTTCTTCCGCACGATACGTCGCTTCCGGCAGCACCGTCGCCTGGCTTAACAGGAACCGCTTGCGGATAGCGCGGCCAACAGATGTTCCGCCGCATTTCGGCACGTGATGAAACACAATTCGGTTCGGGTGCAGCCGCTGCCGCGCCTTGCTGATGGTGCTACGTGCTGAATCAACGAGCGACATTCAAAGCCTCCGGCACATCGGAGGTCGCCGCCTCTGCCCCATCAGACCAATGACTGATGTCTAGATTGTATGCGGCGGCAAGTTCAGCATTCTGATTAGCAAACCGCCGTCGAATATCCCCAAGCACGGCCTTGTCTGCGGCCGTCAGGGTGGCAGGTGCCGATTCTGTATTGATCCGCCGGTATACGGTGCGGGCAAACTTATAAAGCGGCGTTTTGGCGATCAGTCCACGCAGCCGCACGTTGGCTGAATGCACGGTCCGGTTTTTAACCCGGTAGCTCTCATTCTCGCGCGGGAACGCATAATTGCGGTAAAAGTCTGGATCAAGGCCTAGCCAAGCTGCGATGCCTGCCAGTGTGCTTGAACGATCCTGGCTCAGCGCATCAGTTGTGAGCACGCGCATCCGGTCATGCCCGACACGATCCTGCCAACGGTCCAGCCATTCACAATAGCGAACATTCACGAATGCATCTGCCAGCAGCTCGTTCTGCTCCAGCTTGGGATCTTGGTTCTCGACCATCTCGATAAAATCACCGAAAGATACTTCTGCGCCAAGCATCAGCCAATTATTGCAATAATACCGGTAGGTCGAGAGCAATTGGGCCGCCGGGTCCCGCACGACGAACAGGAATTTGGGCGTAGTCGGCAGGTCCGGCAGATGCGCCAGCGCCGTCTGCTGATACATATATGTCGGCGTCGCTTCCAAGCGGACCTTCGCATTGGGCTTTTTGACCGGAAAATAATCCTCGTAGCCAGCAAGCCCCATTAGGGCAAAATTTTGCACCGGACTAAACACATGGCTTGAGGGATCATTGAAATAGCAGGTTTCCTTAATGCGCGCGCCCTCAGCTTCAGGATGATCAGCGATCCACTGAAACAAAGATGACGTGCCGCATTTGGGCGCACCAGCAACGATGAGATTGGGCAAGGCCATGGCGTGTGATCCATTAGCCCCGTTCGCGTCGACGCGCTAGAGCCATCTCATATGCAGCATCCAATGCAGCGCCCGCATGGTCCAATGTATAATTGCCCTGAAAGCGTGCAAAGCCCGCTTCACCCAAGGCGGTCAGCGCTTCTGGTTCCAGGTCTTCGATGATTGCCGTCAACTGGCTCGGATCATCCAACGGGAACAGCATTCCAGCCGCACCCTGATCTAGCATTTCTGGCATGGCGCTTTGGCTGCTCGCGATCACGGCGGTACGGTTGCGCATAGCCTCCAATACCACAAGCGGCGCACCTTCCCAGCGTGATGGCACAACCAACGCATCGGCCGCTGCCAGCCAGCCATCCAGTTCCATATGTGGCACCCAACCATGCCGCCAAACACGAGGGTCCGACATATCCAAGCGGCTTTCGTCGTCATATTCAGCCTCGCCCACCAAGTGCAGCGTGACGTCCGTTCGCTGAACGCGCTTAAAAGCACTAAGCAGAATGTCGAGACCTTTTTGACGATCAAACCGCCCAACAAACAGCAGCTTCAGCCCGTCGCCTGCCATTTCTTTTGGCGGCGGCAGCGCATCAGCCGGAGCCACTCCTTGTGGAATGTTAATATGGCCTTCGGATGGCAATCCGCATGCAAGTGCTGCGCGCTTTCCTGCTTCAGACAGTGAAAGGATCACATCAGCGCGGGGGGCCAGCCGCTTTTCAATCTCAGCATAGATCCGGCGCTTCCAGGACGGCAGCTCCATCTCAAACGACCAGCCATGGGCGCAATACACAATTGCCGGTGCTGATGCCGCGCTATTGCTCCGCCAACGGCCATAAAGCCCAGGAAATGTTGAATGTAGGTGGACGATCGCGGGCCGTTCTGTTTCCACAAGACTACGGATTTCCTTCGTGGCGCTTAGGATATCAAAGGGATTGCGGCCTGAAAGATATGGCAATACCCGATCCGCCGCATCAAGGAGAGTTGGATCGGCATAGTCCAAATCAGCGACAAGCGTGACGCGGCTGGATCGCCCGCTCGCCCGCTGCCGCCCCATGGCGTCACGCACATATGTCGAGACACCACCGCGGCAGCGCTCAACTACGTGAAATATTTCGCCAAGGCTCTCAGTCATAGGGTCTTTTCGCTTGCTCCACGTCGGGTCTATGGCGCGGCCAATGCCACGTCAATCAATGGGATGCGTTCTCGTGCAGAGTTCGTTAGCCTGATACAAATAGTGCGAAATTTTGAGGAGTATCCCATGTCTGACTTAACCGAGCGTTTGTCTAAATGTTATGCATCCGCTGTACATGACGTTTTGCGGGAGATGGGGCATGGCAATTGCGTGCTCCCGCCGACACTGCGCCTGATCGACCCGACGAAGCGCGTCGCGGGCGAGATTTACACAATCAGCGGCCATATTGATCAAACGCTGGGGCGCCATGACTCGCTCTTACTGTGGTCCCGCGTCCTGTCCCGTGTACCTGAAGGCAAATTCCTATTCTGCCAACCGAACACCCGCATGGTGGCTCTGATGGGTGAGCTTTCGGCCCATGCGCTGATGGCCAAAGGTACCGTCGGTTACGTGGCGGATGGCCATGCGCGGGACGTCGAGCAGCTGATGGACATGGGCTTCCCAACTGTCGCAGATCTCGCAACACCCGCTGATATTGTGGAGCGCTGGAAGTATGACTCGCTCGGTGAGCCCATCAATATCGGCACGGTCACCATCTGCTCCGGCGACTATGGCATTGCCGATATGGATGGTGTCGTGGTCATCCCGAAAGACATGGCGGAAGAAGCCGTAACCCGCACAGAAGCTGTCATGGCGACCGAAAGCGATATGCGTAAAGCCATCATCGCCGGCATGGACCCGGAGGAAGCCTACCTGAAATACGGCAAGTTCTAATGCGCGCTGTCGTTTGCACTGCACTTGGTGGGCCGGAAGTTCTGGACCTTGAAAGGCGACCAGACCCAGGCCCGCCCGGTCCCGGCCAGGTGCTGGTGCGGACGCGTGCATGGGGCGTCAACTATGTTGACGTGCTGATGTGCCGGGGCGGGTATCAGCTAAAGCCTGACCCGCCGTTTGTTCCTGGGCTTGAGGCGGCGGGCAATGTGCTGGCCGTTGGTGAGGGCGTTGGGGATTGGCAAGCCGGTGACCGCGTGATCACCAGTCACCGTCCTGGCGCATTTCAGGATATGCACTTGCTGCCACCAGATAAGCTCTGGCCGCTGCCCCAACGCTTTGACTATGCCGAGGGTGCCGCATTCCGCTCCGCCGCCATGACGGCCTATCATAGCTTGGTTGACAGGGGACGCTTAGAAGCTGGCGAGACAGTCCTAGTCCATGGTGCCACCGGCGGTGTCGGATTGGCGGCCGTGCAGCTTGCTAAGGCGCTTGGGGCAATAGTGATCGCCACGGGCGGGAATGTCGAAAAGCTCAAAACCGTATCCGCCATGGGCGCGGACCACGTGCTGCCCGCAACCGGGCGTTTCCGGGATGCCGTGAAAGACCTGACCGGCGGCAAAGGTGCCAATCTCGTCTACGATCCTATTGGCGGTGATGTCTTCGACGAGAGCACCCGCTGCCTCGCGTGGGAGGGCCGGATCATCGTTGTTGGCTTCGTTTCAGGCCGGGCAGCGGAGGCTAAAACCAACCACCTGTTGATCAAAGGCGCATCCGTCATCGGCATCCGCGCGGGAGAAGGTGCGCGCCAGAACCCAGCCCGCGGTGCCCAATCCAAAGCCGCGCTTTTGGCGCTCGCAGACACAGGCACCCTCACCCCCCACATCTCCCACCGCTTCCCCCTGGCCAAAGCATCAGACGCCTTTCGCGCGATAGATGCCCGCGCCGTAATCGGCAAAGCCGTGCTGGCGGATGCTTAAGGTCTTGAATTGGCGAAACCTTCTGGGCCATGGATGCTAAAACCGCGTGCGATGACCGCTTACAGTTGGCGGGCAGCGTGGCAGACATAGGTGACATCTTCAAAAACCTCATCGAGGCAGATATCGATAGTGAGCGCCAATGCCTGATCATCACCCGGCAGCGTCACCACCATAGCCAAACGGCCGCCCGTGCTGCGCTAGTGCGAAGCATGGACGACCGGTTGATAGGCATTGAGTCTCGTCGTGGTGGGCCGCGTGTATGGCCGCCCAGTTTCGTTAGGCGTAAGCGTCCATATTCAGCTCACTTGCATCAACGCCGAGCAGGTAGACCGCACCAGCATTGGCCACGTGAATAATGGCATCTGCGCCATCCTGAACAACGGTCATGTCAGCTTGATTGAAAGCAGACAGGTCCAGCGTATCGCCTTCATAGGTGTTGAAATCAACAATCTCATCATGGCCGAATTCAGCCTGGAAGATGAACGTGTCTGCGCCCGCACCGCCGACGAGCCAGTCATGGCCAGCGCCGCCATCAATCTCGTCATCGCCTACGCCGCCGTCGATGCCGTCATTGCCTGCGCCGCCGAACAAGCAGTCATCACCGCCCGCACCTTCGACCCAGTCATCGCCATCACCACCATACATGTTTTCCGGCGCATTCGTACGCCAGAGGCTATCGTCATAGTCCGTGCCAGTGATGTCGGGTGCAGAGGATTCAGCGGTTGAACGCATCAGCGTTTCGCCGCGCTCATTCACCTCTTCCTTCATCTCCACATTAAGCGAGTAGATGCGGTTATGCGCCAGGTCTTGAAGCTCACCAGCTTCGACAACTGCGTCGCCATCATCAACCCAAAGCTCTAGGCCATTGAGCTCTTCACCGTTGAGAACGCCATCATGATTGGCATCCAACAAAGCCAGCTTTTCGAAGCCGTTTGCATACAAGCCGCCCTGATCGCCGAAGAGCCGGGCACCGTCCATATCATTCGCAGCATTGCCGTCACGATTATCGACAAGCAGGCCGTCGCCATCGCCGCTCAGCCATTCAATGGTATCGATCTTACCGTCCGCATCCAGATCAAACTCAACTGTCCGACCGAGTTCTGCATTCGGGTCCTTATCAATGGACGTCGTCGCCCCTGTAACGCCGATTTTGCCATCGCCGTTCAAGTCCAGGGCGATCGGGGAAATCCATTGGTTGATGACAGTGTCCTGGTCGTCATATTCGTTGATCAAATGCTCTTTGGCCGAAATGATCTTTGCTGTTGTTTCAAACTTGGTACCAACAGCGAAATCATATCCACCATTCGCAGCGCGCATGCCGTAATATGTCAGTGTTGCTGATTCACCGGCTTCAAGTGTTCCTCCCAACTCCCAAAGAATTTCGCCGCCATTGAGGCCATAATCCTGCCCCGCCGAGAGTGGGAGGCTGCGTGCTGTCAAGAATTCAGCTTCTGTGACAGTCACAGTGCCATTTGACGTGTCGCTAGAGGTCGGGTTGCCCGTGAATTGAGTGCCCCAGGTGTTGTTGTTCCAATGAGCGCCCGTTTCGGAAGTGATTGTGCTTTCACCTCCTTTCCATACGTCAAGGTTTTCAGGCGTCTCATCCCGAACAACGATTTCTGAGGCCGAATGTTCGGAATTATTGGTCACTGTAATCGTGTATTTCACCACGCCATCGCCAAACGCCCAGTCATGATCATCACCGACAGGCACATAGTCATAATTGGCGGAGACGTTTTCGATCGTCTTATCGATAGAAAGGTCGACATAAAGTGGTGCGTCCGGCTTCTGCGCGAACCACACATCTTCCATCATAACGGTCTTGCCATTGGGCGTACCAACATCAGAGGGGCAGTAGTCATCCCCGCCGTCGTGGGGCTTGCTATCTGCATCCAATGGATTGACGCCGATGAAGTTTTCCGCTGTCAAATCAGCCAGATCGACATTCTCCAACGTCACGCTCGCGCTATCGCCAAGCGTAATCGAAACATTGGCACCAACCTGGGAGATTGTTACTTTCTGGTCCGCATAGGCAGAGAGATCGAGCTGATCATGGTCTGCCACGGTGAAGTCTACGATTTCGTCATGGCCACTATCAGCGCCAAACACAAATACATCTGCACCAGCACCACCAACAAGCCAGTCATGGCCAGCGCCGCCGTCGATCACGTCATTGCCAGCCCCGCCATCGATACCGTCATTGCCAGCCCCACCAGAGAGCGTGTCGTCGCCTGCACCGCCTTCAATCCAATTGTCGTTATCGTCGCCAACATAGATGTCATTGGCTTCAGCGCCCCAGAAGTCGCCGTTTTCGGTGTAGGTGTTTGACATGCAATTTTCCCATTGGTTCAGTTGGCGTGTGGATTAGGCCAATAGGAGCAAGCGCTATGCCATTGCTGACTAGAGCAGATTCCCATCATTCTGGTTCATAGCCTGCAGCTGTGAAGTAGCTCCTGCAGTCGTTTGGCGTGAGGTCGTCGATGGCGTCTCGGATGGCGTCCCAGAGATCTGGGAGATTACGGGCGGCGGCTTTTCT
>CALLKY010000008.1 GCA_938083135.1 uncultured Alphaproteobacteria bacterium
CGGCGGCTGAGCGCGCCGTCGAACCTGCAACGAAATACTTGATCAGCTCAATCTGAATACTTCGCGGAAGCCTACTCCGCCGACGCATGCTAACCATATGACCTGCATAGCCTTTCTCAGCTATCTAGGCCAGCCCCTTAAAGAATAAATCACGCATCGCAGCCCCTTCCGGCATCAATACAGCACCATCTTCACCTCGCTGTATCCCCAGCGCTTGCCAGAGCGGCCTGATGTCGAAATCAGTAGGGGACGCGTAGCGCCGGTAAAGGTCCGACATGATGGGTTTACCCAGCGCCTGGTCACAGATGTGCATTAAGTTCCGCACGCTTGTGCGCTGGGACGCATCGCCCAGCTGTCGGCGGAATGCGCGGAAGCACGGTGCCAGACCATCCGAGCGACCGAGCTTTGCCGTCTCATATTGCGCCAGTAGAAAAAACAATGCGCCGGACCAATAAGGATGGCCGCGCCCATCCAGACCTTCGGTATTGAGCGCTGCAGCCCCCGTGGGCATCGCGCGCAGCCATTCATCCCATACGGCACGGTGCGGAATGGCACCGCCAAGGCCACGTATCAGCGGCTCCAAATATGTCGCCATGCCTTCCATAAACCAAGGCCGCCGCGCAGGGGCGAATGGCGCCCCCACATGGACCAGTTCATGGGTCAGCACCCAATCTTTCTCATGTAGGAATTTTGGCGCGTCTTGCTTGGAAATCCGCATCAGTAATGTCGGTCCACCGCCACCGCGCACGCGCCCGAACGGATCATTCACACGGCGATGGGGTGTGACCGCGACCAACAATTTATCTGCCGGGAATCCACCCCAGTAGCGGCCAACAAGCCCGGCAAAGCGCGTGATCCAAGCCGTGATCGCCGTATCATCCATGGCGAACCCGTCATCCAGAACGGCGACAGTGATTTCTGCCTGGCGCGCGCCTGTGCGACCGGGGGCCGTGAAAGCGCCGGGGCCTGGCGTCATAACCTGCATCGGCTTGCGGTCCGTGAAGACAGTGTAGCCGCCAAATGCCCAATCTTCCCGGGTGATAGCGCCCCTGGCATGGGGCAGGCGCTCAGCGGTGAGGTTATGCAAGAACTGTATGCCAGATGTGTTTTTGGGGTCTTCAATAATAGGAAGCGGAACCCTTCCATCCCTCGTCATCGGGATGCCAAGCCAGGCGTCCACCGGTGCCATCACACCACGGGGCGTTGCAGTGAAATCAGCAGAACTGGCCGCGCGCGCCAATGCACCGAGACGGGCTGCATAAGTCAGCCGACCATCATCAAGCCGTCGCCAGTCTGCGTAATCCTCACCGCCATAGGCGAAGGCGAAATCCTTGGGCAGCATATTTTCCGTGCATCCGATTGTGACGTCGACCACAAGCGAGCGCAAGTCATCGGCCATCCGGGGTGAGATGATATAGGCGCATTCAGGCTGTGCGGCCTGAGCCGAGCCAGCTTGAGAGAGGGCCACAGGAAGCAGCAATCCGAGCCCCGCCACCATGCGGCCAAGACGTTGGCGCCAATTCATCCGTTTTCTCCCAGCATGCCGGGCGCATCTGCGAAGACACGCCGGATTTCAGTGGTCAGGTCCGCCATCGTGGCATCCAAAATGGCGGCACCTTTGGCTGCGGTGGCCAAAGTCGGATTCCCCGTTGCACCCTCATTGGACTGCTCACCAGGCCCAGGTGGACGGCCATTTGCGAGACGGATTGGCTGCGAAATGCGTGCGCCGCTGGGCGTTCCTTTAGCAGCCGGCGGATCTGCCGGGGCGGGGTGCGCTTTCGCCAAATCCACCAGATCGGGCCGGAGGGCCAACATCACGGATGTTTCGCGCTCATCCGCATGTCCGCCAGACGCATCATCCAGCACGGCATCTGCGCTCCGCCCGAACAGCCGAAGATGCGCCATTGCTGGGCGAACCCCGGTTTCTGCATAAATCACATGGCTGGCGACAGTTACCGGTGCTTCTGTCGATACGCCGCCGTTCATCATTAACAAACGCGAGGTGCCGTGATCGATCAGGCCGCGCATCAGCGTGACCAGCAAATCCTCAAACTGACGCGCAGGGATATGCTGGCTTGCAGGAAATTCAACGAATGCCGGATAGAAGCCGAAGCCCAATGTCGGCGCGACCAACAATGGCAATGCTTCCGCCAACCGACGCCCAAGCGCTTCAACGGTGATTGCGTCTGTGCCGAGCGGCAAATGTGGGCCATGGGCCTTCGCCGCAGCCCCAATCGGCAGCACGACCGGATGCCCCGCGCGGATGCGATTTGCGGCCTCCGTCCAGGGCAAGTCCGCCATGATGGCACCCGGCCCGCCTGCTCTGTCTCTTAACCCCAAGTTAACGCCTCCATTGGGAAGGATTAGACCGTAAAGCACTGATAACGGCTAATGACACACGCGTGACCTCACGCAGCCGTTATTGGCGGGTTACCGGTATTCGCCCTTATCTCATATCCAGAGCGAGGGGCAGAATGCTCGCTGCGCTTTCCAACTCGGCTCAGAATGAGCCACACTGACGAACTGCCGCACTGGCAAACTGAATAAACCCAAGGAGACTTCTTATGAATAAGCCACAACTCGTCGCCGCCGCTGTCGCTGCCGCTGTTGGCATGTCTTTCGCTGCTGGCCAGGCCGTTGCCGCCGACAAGAAAATGGAAAAGTGCTACGGCGTTGTTAAAGCTGGCGCCAATGATTGCCAGACTGCAACCAGCTCCTGCGCTGGCACGTCCAAAGTTGATGGCCAGAAGGATGCTTGGGTTCTCGTACCAGCTGGTCTTTGCGATCGCCTTTCCGGCTCCGCTAAAGCCGCCAGCTAACGCTGACGCGCTGACAGACTAACCGGACGCACGCGATGACACTTTCGCAGCATCCGGCGCCAACGGGGCCGATTCCAGCAAAAGCTGGGATCGGCCTCCGCGCGCCGCATTTCGAACAGATCGTCGAAGAGCGGCCTGATATTCCCTGGCTGGAATTCCACCCGGAGAATTATTTGGGCGGCGGCGCGCCTTATCTGTACCTGGAGCGCATTCGCCAGGATTATCCGATGTCGATGCACGGCGTTGGCCTGTCACTAGGCTCCGTCGGCGGCCTCGACAAAGAGCACTTGGCCCGGCTGGCAGACCTGGCCGACCATATCGAGCCCGGCCTGATCTCCGAACATTTATCATTCGCCCGCGTCGGCGCTGATTACCTGAACGACCTCCTGCCGCTGCCCTATACGGAAGAAGCGTTGGCCCAGGTTGTCAGCAATGTGCAGCAAGCCCAGGACGCGTTCAAACGCCCGATTCTCGTCGAAAACGCCTCCGCCTATATGACCTTCGCCGCCTCAACCATGCCCGAGCATGTGTTCATGGCCGAAGTTTGCCGCCAGGCTGGATGCAAAGCGCTGCTCGACGTGAACAATGTTTATGTGAATGCGCGCAATCATGATTTTGACGCCAGCGCCTTCATCGCCGAAACGCCAGCAGATATTATCGGCGAGATCCATCTTGCCGGTCATGCCGTCAATTTGTTCGATGATGGCCAGGAAATTCGCATCGATGACCATGGCTCCCACGTGGACGCCGCCGTATGGACGCTGTTCGAACAGGCCATCACCCATGCCGGCCGCGTTCCAGCGCTGATCGAATGGGATACGCGCATTCCAGCCCTAGAAGTCCTGCAGGATGAGGCCGCCCGCGCTGAAGCGATCTTGTCTGCCCATAGTGATGCTGCTGATGCAGCCTAACCTTTCCACCCTACAAGCAGATTTCCGCGCGACTGTGTTGGCGGATACCGGCGCGGATGGGGCTGAACCAGCGCCACCCGCAGCCCTGCTGGCGGCAGTGAACGCGAACGGCATTCCGCCAGAACGCCGGCTCGCCATTCACAGAAATCATTTCGCCACAACGCTGATAGACGCGCTCGGCGGGATCTTTGAAGCGACACGGGCATTGCTTGGGCCGGAATTCTTTGATGCCTTCGCCAAATGCTATGTCAGGGCGCATCCGCCTTCCACACCGGGATTGTTCGAATATGGTGAGGCATTCCCGGATGCACTTGCCAATACGCCCGGATTAGCAGATCACGGATATGTGATAGATGTGGCGCGGCTTGAATGGGCCATGCATGAAAGCTTCCATGCGCCCGCTGCCCCAGCGCTTCAGCCAAGCCGGTTGACAGCCTTGCCAGCGGACCAAATTGGCGACGCCCTTCTGGAAGCGCATCCAACTGTTCGCCTGATCCAAGCCACGTTTCCCGTTCATGCGCTTTGGCGTGGGGCGCTGGATAACGCGGTCGATGGCGACATGCTGCACGGTGAGCCAGCGCATTTGATCCTATCCAGGCCGAACCTGGATGTAGAATTGGCACCGCTGGCACCTGCAGCATATGCTTTCGTGAACGCATTGTTTGCTGGCCAATCCATCGGTCAAGCCGCAGGCACAGGTGCGAGCGCAAGCACGACCACGGGCGAATTCGATCTCGGCGAAACATTGGGGGCCTGCCTTGCGCAGACGGTCTTTGCCGACGTAGTGAACACCGGAAACATTTAACGGAGGGCGATATGTACGAAACGGGGCGCGTTCCACGCGAAGGCGTGTTGGGCATTTGGGACCGGCTGGTCAATCTGTCTGAACAGATTCCTATGTGGTTGATCCTGCTGACGACGCGAATTGGCATCGCCATGATCTTCTTGAAGTCTGGAATGACGAAAACAACAACGGGGCTCAATCTCGCGGATGGCACATTCACGCTGTTTGAGTATGAGTATGCCCTGCCCATCATCCCATCAGATATCGCCGCATATTTAGCGACATATGCTGAACATATCTTCCCGATTCTGCTGATCGTCGGCCTGTTCGGGCGTCTTTCTGCGCTGAGCTTGCTTGGGATGACGCTGGTCATTCAGATCTTCGTCTACCCCAATCTCTGGGACATTCACTTGTTCTGGGCTGGTGCGCTCTTACTGCTCGTGGCCAAGGGTCCTGGGGCGGTTTCGCTGGATGCGATTATCGTCAAATTCATGGACCGAAAGTGAATAAACTGTAATTCACGGGGATGTGATAAGACTTTAATCATCTAATCCGCTCCATGATCGTTCATTACGTACAGCCTTTTAGCGGGTGGTCCGCTAGGGGAATGTGAGACCAAGTTTCGAAATCAAACACGGAGGATTAAATATGAAAGTTTCTAAAACAACGGGCCTGATGGTTGCCGCTGCAGCCGCCGCAATGTTCGCAGCCGGTACGGTCGTCACGACCCCAGCCGCTGCTGGCGGTGGCGTCAAATGCGTTGGCGCCAACTCTTGCAAGGGCTCCAGCGCCTGCGCCACTGCGACAAGCGCCTGCAAAGGCCAGAACGCATGCAAAGGCCATGGCTGGACAAAAGCGGCTTCTGCCGATGCTTGCACGAAGGCCGGCGGTAAGCCTGCCTGATCCAAGCTTCACGCTTGATTGATGCGGCCGGGCCTGGAAACAGGCCCGGCCGTATTGTTTTCTGGATCAGAGTTTCCAATATCTAAGCCATGACACAGCAGCCCACACAGCCTGAACGCAGCCGCCCCTATCTCGGATTCGGCCTTGGCCTCCGCCCGCAGCATTATGCAGACTTGCTGGAGCGCCCCGACGATGCGCCAGACCCGCGCGTCGACTGGTTCGAGATCATCTCTGAGAATTATATGAGCGCTGGTGGACGCCCGCTGATCAACCTGGACCGGGTGCGTGAACGCTATCCGATGGTGATGCACGGCGTGTCGCTCTCCATCGGCTCCGTCGATCCGCTGGACCGGGATTATCTCGACAGCCTGAAAGCACTGGCGGAACGGGTTGATCCCGCCTGGATTTCCGATCACCTCTGCTGGACCGGCGTTGATGGCGTCAACCTGCATGACCTGCTGCCGCTGCCTTACACGGAGGAAGCGCTGGCTCATGTGGTCGACCGAATTGGCCAGGTGCAGGACCATCTGGGCCGCCGCATCGCACTCGAAAACGCCTCGACCTACGTGACCTTCACGCATTCTGAGATGAGCGAGTGGGATTTTCTGGCGGAGATGGCGAAGCGCGCTGATTGTGACCTGCTGCTGGACGTCAACAATATCTTTGTCTCCGGCTTCAACCACGGCTTTGACCCGATTGATTTCATCGAAGGCCTGCCAGCGGAGCGGATCGTCCAGATCCACCTGGCCGGGCACGAACATAACGAAACCCACATCGTCGACACCCATGATGCGCCAGTGATCGAGGCCGTATGGTCGCTTTATGGCGAAGCAATCAGCCGCCTTGGCCCCATCACAACCATGATCGAACGGGACGCTGATATCCCGCCGCTCGCCGATATGGAGACGGAGCTTGATCGCGCCCGCACCATTGCAGCCAAAGCTTTAGAGCGGGCAGCCTGATGCGCTTGCCCGAATTACAGCGCGCCTTCGCCGCCCGGATGCTGACCGGCGATGACGCCATCATGGCGCTGGTTCAGGATAGCCGCTTGGAACGCCGGGATGTGCTGATGGGCGTGTATGAACACGCTTACGGTGCCCGCCTCGCGGAAGTTCTGGAAGGCGATTACGAGAAACTGCATGCTGCCATTGGGCCAGATGCATTTCTTCAGATTGCAGCGGATTACGTAGCGGCGAACCCATCGCGCCACCCCAATGCCCGCTTCTTTGGCGCTGGCGTCCCTGCATTCCTGCTGCAAACCGCACCGTGGTCCGCAACGCCCTGGCATGGCGAGCTGGCTATGCTCGAATGGGCCATGGGCGAAGTGTTCCTGGCAGAAGATGCCGCACATCTTTCCATGGAAGCCATGGCGGCACTGCACCCGAATGATTGGCCGAACCTGACATTCACGCTCGCGGACGACATCCGGCGGATCACAACGCGCCATGGCGGGCCGGAGGCTTGGCTGGCCATCCATGATGATACAGACCCAGCCCCCGCCGCGGCAGCCGCGGATGGGGACGCGCAAGCCTGGCTGATCTGGCGGGATGACTTCCAAGCGAACTTCCGCGCCATGGACCCACCGGAAGCCTGGGCGCTCAACGAAGCCGATGGTGGTGCGACCTTCGCTGAACTATGTGAAGGCCTGATGGAATGGGTTCCGGCAGAGGAAGCCGCCGGACACGCTGCGGGCTATCTCCGGGGCTGGATTGAAGCGGGCGTGCTAGCAGGGTATGAAATTAAGGAGGCATAGCGGCGCCTGGGTTCTGCTTTTAGAATCTCGCTAGCGAAGACCGCGCCCTGTTCCTTGGTCCGCTCGCGTACTGGCTTCCCAAATGGCTCTCCGCCCACTGCTGCTTCTGATGTGCGTCTACCTTGGGCTGACGCTCACAGGCTTGCATGCCATGGGCGCGCTGTTGCCCCATTTCATTACCATCTGGAGCTTATCTGAAACCGAAGCCGGCATGCTGACCAGTGCGATGTTCGTGGCCTATATCGGCACGGTGCCATTGATAGCGCTTTCAGAGAAGATTGACGCAAAGCCGATCCTGCTGGTCGGCGTGATCTGCAATATCGTTGGCTATTGCGGCTTTGGCCTGCTGGCGGATGGGCTTTGGAGCGGCATGGCTTACCGGGTGCTGCAAGGCATTGGCTTCGCGCTGACCTATATGCCGGGCGTCAAAGCAATCAGTGACCGGGTGGATGCAAGCCAGCGTGGGCGGTCCGCATCCATCTATGTCTCCAGCTTTGCGACAACGACCAGCTTCTCCTTCGTTCTGGCCATTCTGATTGCCGACGCCTGGACCTGGCGCGCGGCGTTCCTGCTGCCTGCAATCACCAATGCCATCGCCTTTGTGTTGATCCTGCTCGCATTGCCCGCCGCCAAACCAGAGGCCGCCCCTGACGGGCCGCGCCGGGCCGTTCTGGATTTCCGTGATGAATTGCGGGACCCCGAAATGCGCGGCTATTTTATCGCCGCCACCATGCACACGGTCGAATTACTTGGCGTCCGCGCATGGTCGGTCGCGTTCTTCGTGTTCGCGGCGGGCGTTTATGGGTTTGAGCCAAGCTTGTTTATCGCAGCCTGCCTGGCCGGATTCCTAACTTTCATCGGCATGCCGACCAGTATGGCCGGCGGCGAATATGGCCATACGCGCGGGTTCGCCTATGCCTCTGGCATTGCCATGGCCTGTTCTGCGATTGCGTGCGCCGCCGTTGGATTTTCTGTGATGGGGCCGCTGCTGCTGTTCGCAGCCCTGGTGCTGATCCACAATTGTTTCGTGCTGGCGGATTCAGGCGCGCTGAATGGCGGGGCGGCTGCAGCGGCGCTACCAGGAAGGCGCGGGGCCGCCATCACGCTCATGGCCTTCGCTAACGCCATTGGCAGCTTTATCGGGCCGCTGCTGTTTGGCTTCGTGTTGGATATATCGGGCGGACGCCAGGACCCCTACGCCTGGGGCCTTGCGTTCATGAGCCTGAGCCTCTGCGTCATCATCGGTGTCGCCGCGCTCAATAGTGGCATGCGCCATAGCGGCAAGCGCTAAAGCCAAACGCCTAGATCAACGGTTAGAACAGATCAGGTATCGAGGAAGCTGCGGAGTTTGCGGCTACGGCTTGGGTGCTTCAGCTTGCGGAGCGCTTTCGCCTCAATCTGGCGGATACGTTCACGCGTAACAGAGAACTGCTGGCCAACTTCTTCCAGCGTGTGATCTGTGTTCATACCGATACCGAAGCGCATACGCAGCACACGCTCTTCACGAGGCGTGAGCGTGGAGAGCACGCGGGTTGTAGATTCGCGCAGGTTTGAGAGGATGGCGCTATCCAGCGGTTGGATGGCGTTCTTGTCCTCAATGAAGTCACCCAGATGGCTGTCTTCCTCGTCACCAATCGGCGTTTCGAGGCTGATCGGCTCCTTGGCGATTTTCAGAACCTTGCGGACCTTCTCAAGCGGCATGCCAAGCTTCACAGCAAGCTCTTCCGGCATCGGCTCACGACCGATTTCGTGGAGCATCTGGCGGCTGGTGCGCACAAGTTTGTTGATCGTCTCGATCATGTGAACAGGGATACGGATCGTCCGTGCCTGATCCGCGATAGACCGCGTGATCGCCTGCCTGATCCACCATGTCGCGTAGGTGGAGAATTTATAGCCACGGCGATATTCGAACTTATCGACCGCTTTCATCAGGCCAATATTGCCTTCCTGGATCAGGTCCAGGAACTGCAGGCCACGATTGGTGTATTTTTTGGCGATGGAAATCACGAGACGGAGATTGGCTTCCACCATTTCCTTCTTCGCCCGCGCAGCTTCACGTTCGCCCTGCTGGACGATGGTGACGACTTCGCGGAATTCGCCGTATGGCAGCTGGATTTTCCGGCAGATTTCCCACATTTCTGCGCGAATTTCTTTCACCTCATCCTGGTGATTCTGGCAGAAACGCTTCCATTCACTCTTCTGGCTGATGGAGCGGAACCAGCGTGGGTCCGTCTCCCGGCCACGCCATTCAGCGATGAACTTGTCCCGCTTCACGCCGGACTTCATCGCCAGACGCAAAACCTGGCCTTCTAACGCCACGGCTTCACGGTTCAGCTCATAAAGCTGCTCGATCAGCTGCTCAATCCGCTGGTTATGCAAGCGAATTGGCGTCACCGTCTCAACCAATTCCTTGGCGGTACGCAGGTATTTCTTCTCCAGCGTCTGATCCGGATCTTCGCTGGCTTCGATGCGATCCATCCGCTCAATGCGGGTTTTCTCTAGCCGCTTGTGGACGCGGGATAGTTTGACAAACGCTTCCTCGGACAGCGGCAGCAGCACCTTTTCCATGGCTGCGAGGGAAAGGCTGACGGCCTCATCCGCATCATCGTCATCATCATCGGCTGCGGTGCTGGATGAACTTTCATCGTCAGATGTATCTTCGCCGTTTGCAGCGGCGGCAGCTTTCGCTTTCGCCTTCTTCTCATCATCATTGGCGGCAGCAGCTGTGCTCGCGGCCGTAACGACGGTTGGCGCTTGATCAGGCGCCATGGTGTTTATTGTGCCGTCAAGATCCAGGATATCCCGGAGCAGGATACCGCCATCCTTCAAAGTATCGCGCCAATCCAGAATGGCCAGCGTGGTCAAAGGGCTACGCATCAGCGCGGCGATCATTTTCTCACGGCCAGCTTCAATCCGCTTGGCGATCGCGATTTCGCCTTCACGAGACAGCAGCTCGACAGAGCCCATTTCGCGCAAATACATGCGCACCGGGTCATCGGTGCGGCCAATGTCGTCATCATCAATATTACCGGCGACGCGCTTACCGGGCGCTTCGGCGTCATCATCGTCAGCAGCGGCCTTTTCAGCGGGCTCGTCGTCAGCTTCTTCAGCCTCAACGACATTAACGCCCATTTCCGACAGGGCGGCCATGACGTCTTCGATCTGCTCGGAGGACACTTCCTCTGGCGGCAGCGCGGCGTTCAGTTCGTCATAGGTGACAGAACCGCGTTCCTTGGCAGCGGCGAGAAGCTTCTTGATCGCAGCGCTATCGTCCAGCTGCAGGCGATCAGCCGCCTCTTCACCAGGCTTAGCGGCCTTGGCGGTTTTGTCTGTCTTGGCTTTTTTCGGCGCGGATTTGGTTGCCGCCGCCGTCGCTTTTTTTGCTTTAGTCGCCATTCTCTCTCCGCCTTCTCCAGCCAACGCCAGATGCCGAATCGCGTAAACGGCCCCAATCATGCTCTATAAGGGCGTATTGGTTAACGCATTATTTTCAAATTTTTCAAGAGGACGGCTGTTTGATTACCGTTCTCGGAAGACTGCCTGCATTTCTGAATCAAGTGCCTGCAGCGCCCTATCATCCTGCATGTTCAATGATCGCGCGCGCCGCTGAATCTCCTGATTGACCTCATCCCGTTCCATTGCAGAAATGGCTTGGTTTAGCCAAATAGCAATGTCCGCCTCGTTTTCCTGCAAAACTCCAGGCGGGCGTCGGCGCTTTATATCTGCATCCAGCAAAGACAAAGTCCGCGTCAGACCGGCATTCGTTAGATGGTTGCGCAAGGCCCCAGCGTCAATACCAGGAGCATGCACAATATTCTGTACGAGCGCCGCCCGGAGACTGTCAAGCGCCGGATCTGCGAATCGGACCAACGCCAGGCGTTCCGCCAAAGGCTCCGCCAGATCCGGCCGCTGCAACAATACATAGACCAACCGGCCTTCACCGATAGAGCGCGCAGCAACACGCGCCCCCGCTGCCGGGCGTGGCAAACGGCGCGCTGGCGGGCCTTGGTCGCGCTTCTTCCAATGATCGCCCCGACCGTTGTAGCGATCATAGGTGCGCTGCTGCGGCTCCTCCAAACCAAAGGCTTGGCGCAGGCGGTTGCGGATTTCATCGGTGAAGTAGCGACGGACCGTTTCATCCTGGATACCGCGCGCCAGGTCATGCAGGCGTTTGTCGAACGCCGCGCGCTGTTCTGGCTGGGTTGCGTCGATTTCAGACAGCGCATCTGCCCAAATGATATCCGCCAGGCTTTCGGCGTTCGCAAACGCTTCGTTCAATGCTTCAGCGCCGTTTTCCCGCACCATTTCATCCGGGTCCTGGCCACCCGTCAGCAGCGTGAATTTGAGGCTGCGCCCCGGAACCAGGATCGGCAAACACCGAAGGGCGGCCCGGCCTGCAGCGCGACGGCCAGCGGCGTCGCCATCCATGCAAAGCGTTGGCCTGGCCGCAATTTTCCAGAGCCGCTTGATCTGATTTTCCGTGATGGCGGTGCCCAGCGGTGCGACGGCGTTCGGGATGCCCGCTTCGCTAAGCGCGATCACATCCATATAGCCCTCAACGACAATAATCTCACCCGCCTTGTGCCCAGGCTCCCGCGCCAAATCGAGGCCATAAAGCGTGTCGCCCTTCTGAAATAGCGGGCTGTCGGGTGAATTCAGATATTTCGGCTGCGCCTCACCAAGCGCCCGGGCACCGAAAGCGATGCAACGGCCACGCGCATCCATAATCGGAAAGATCACGCGGTCCTTGAAGTAGCCATAGACGCGCCCGTCATCGGATTTACGCGCCAGACCAGCTTCGACCAGCACATCATCCTCATAGCCTTCGCGGCGGAGATAGGCGATGACGGCCATGCGGTCCGCAGGCGCATATCCAAGCTGGAACCGACGCATGGTCGGTTCGGCCAATCCGCGCCGCTCCAGATAGGTCAGCGCTTCCGCACCATGGGGCATGCGCAATTGCTGCTCAAAGAAATGGGCCGCCGCTGTATTGGCCTCCCGCATGCCCTTGGCCTGCTCAGCCCGCGCATGCTCTTCCGGTGTTTCCTGCGGCACATCCATACCGGCGAGACCGGCGCACGTCTCCACCGCTTCCATGAATGTCATGCCTTCGACATTCATCAGAAATGAAAGGATGTCGCCATGCTCACCGGATGAAAAGCAGTGATAAAAGCCTTTCTCATCATTCACGGTGAAGGATGGCGACTTCTCCGCGTTAAATGGCGACAGCCCAACAAATTCCCGCCCGCGCTTGATGAGTTTCACGCGCCGCTGCACGATGTCACTCACCGAGACGCGCTGCTTTAACTCTTCAAGGAAATGCGGGGGGAGGCTCAAGCCAACACGCTCCTACTTGGCAGCCAAGCGCTGTTTCACCAAACCGGCAGCCGCCTGCATATCCATAGCGGCGGCGTTGCCGGATTTAAGCACACCCATAACCTTGCCCATATCCTTGATCGATGCAGCACCCGTGTCCGCAATCGCCTTGTCGATCGCGGCCCCCATGGCGGCCTCATCCATCTGTTCTGGTAAGAACGTTTGGATGACCGCAATTTCAGCCTGCTCAGCCTCAGCGAGTTCAAGACGCCCGCCTTGCTCATACATTTTGATCGATTCGTTACGCTGCTTGACCATCTTTTGCAGCAACTCTTGGATCTCGTCATCGCTGACGCCATCGCGGGAGCCATCGCTCCGATTGGCGATGTCACGGTCCTTAATTGCGGCTAAAATCAAGCGGATGGTCGAAAGTTCAGCCGGGCGCTTATTGCGCATGGCGTCCTTCATTGCGGATTTAAGGTCGTCTCTTAGCATGTTTGGCTCCTGAAGCGCGGCGACTCGTCGCCCTTGGCGCTTTAGCGTCAACGTGTTGTAATTGCAGGATATTGTGATTTCCTGGCAGCTTGACGCTTGCCCCTCATTTGCCTATTAACAGGAAGTTTTGCAAGGGCTGCACGGTAACGACGCGAAGGCGCGCGCCACCGACATCCAAGAAGGTCTCCCAGAGGTATGGCGGAATCATCCGGCAATAAGGCGTCTCCCACAGGGGATACGCCCGTTATTGATGCGCGCAATCCGGGTTCTGACCCCGTGCGCACAGGCGCGCTTGTGCTCGCCGATGGAACGGTATTTAGGGGCTTTGGCCTTGGTGCCAAGGGGGCAGCGGTTGGGGAGGTATGCTTCGTTACCTCTATGACCGGGTATCAGGAAACCCTGACGGACCCGTCTTTCGCTGGCCAGATCGTTACATTCACGTTCCCGCATATCGGCATTGTCGGTGCCAATCCTGAAGACATGGAAACAACCGTGCCCGCCAGTCGTGGCGCGATCATGCGGATGGATCCAACGGACCCATCCAACTTCCGCAGCGCCGAACGGATCGACGCATGGCTCGCCCGCATGAACCTCGTGGGCCTCGCCGGGCTTGATACCCGACGCCTGACCCGCCGCATTCGTGATTTGGGCGCACCCACCGGCGTTGTCATGAACGGCGGCGACGCAGCGCCTGACATTCAGGATGCCGTGGTCGAGGCCAAAGGGTGGCCCGGGCTTGAAGGTATGGACCTCGCCAAAGCTGTCACCTGCAGCGAAGCCTACAGCTGGACCCAGACAGTATGGGCGCTGGGTGAAGGCTATAGCGCGCAAACGGCCCCAAAGCGGAAAGTGGTCGCCATCGATTATGGTGCCAAACACAACATCCTCCGCCACTTGGCCGAGCGTGACTGCGACGTAGAAGTCGTGCCTGCAACGGCGACAGCTGAAGACATTCTCGCCCGCAAGCCAGACGGCGTGTTTCTATCCAACGGACCGGGCGATCCAGCAGCGACGGCGGACTATGCCGTGCCTTGCTTGCAAGCGCTAATCCAGGCGGGCGTGCCGATTTTCGGCATCTGCCTTGGTCACCAACTTCTGTCCCTGGCGCTTGGCGCTAAGACGGGAAAAATGGATATCGGCCACCGCGGTGCCAACCATCCGGTGAAGGAGTTGGCGACGGGCAAGGTGGAAATCACCAGCCAGAACCATGGGTTTGCGGTCCTGCGTGACAGCCTGCCAGACGGTGTGATCGAGACCCATTCCAGTCTGTTCGATAGCTCCGTTGAGGGCATTGCCGTTCAGGGCAAGCCGATCTTCTCCGTCCAATACCATCCTGAGGCCTCGCCAGGCCCTCATGACAGCCGCCATTTGTTCGACCGGTTTATCGAGGCGATTGACCAGCATGCCTAAACGTACAGACCTCAAGTCGATCATGATCATCGGCGCCGGGCCAATTGTTATTGGTCAGGCCTGCGAGTTCGACTATTCCGGTGCCCAAGCGTGTAAAGCGCTCCGTGAGGAGGGTTATCGCGTCATCCTGGTGAACTCTAACCCCGCCACCATCATGACGGACCCGGAATTCGCAGACGCCACATATATTGAGCCGATCACGCCGGAGATGGTCGAAAAGATCATTGCCAAGGAAAAGCCGGATGCACTGTTGCCCACCATGGGCGGTCAAACGGCGCTGAACACCGCACTGGCACTGGCTGATTCCGGCGCGCTTGAAAAGCACGGCGTTGAGCTGATCGGTGCCCGCCAGGACGCAATCGCCAAAGCCGAAGATCGCCAGCTGTTCCGCGACGCCATGGACAAAATTGGCCTCGCCACGCCAACAAGCGCCGTCGTGCGCGATATGGCGACAGGCTTCAAGGAAATGGAGCGGATCGGCCTACCACTCATCATCCGCCCATCCTTCACGCTTGGCGGTGCGGGCGGCGGCATTGCTTATAACCGTGATGAGTTCGAAGAGATCGTGCGCGGTGGCATTGATGCCTCCCCCATCGGCGAAGTGCTGGTTGAACAATCCGTGCTTGGCTGGAAAGAGTTTGAGATGGAAGTCGTGCGCGACCGCGCCGACAACTGCATCATTGTATGCTCCATCGAAAACGTTGACCCCATGGGCATCCACACTGGTGATTCAGTGACCGTCGCCCCAGCGCTAACGCTGACGGACAAAGAATTCCAGATCATGCGGGACGCGTCTATCGCGGTCCTCCGGGAGATCGGCGTCGATACGGGCGGGTCCAATGTTCAGTTCGCAGTGAACCCAAAAGACGGCGCACTCGTTGTTATCGAAATGAACCCGCGCGTGTCACGCTCATCAGCGCTTGCATCCAAAGCGACCGGATTCCCGATTGCGAAGATCGCGGCGAAGCTGGCCATTGGCTACACGCTGGACGAACTCGACAACGACATCACACAAGTCACGCCGGCAAGCTTTGAGCCGACGCTGGATTATGTCGTCGTCAAGATCCCGCGCTTCACGTTCGAGAAATTCGCGGGCGCTGATCCATACCTCACAACGTCCATGAAATCCGTCGGCGAAGCGATGGCCATTGGCCGCTCCTTCCCCGAAGCCTACCAGAAGGCGCTGCGGAGCTTAGAAACGGGTCTCGACGGGCTGAATGAGATCGAGATCGAAGGGGCGCCAGATCGCGATGCCATCATCGCCGCATTGGCGAAGCCCGCACCAGACCGGGGCATCACCATCGCCCAGGGCTTCCGCCATGGGCTTTCGGCTGAAGAAATCAGGCGCGTCACCAGCTACGATCCCTGGTTCCTGGGCCAGATCAAAGCTTTGGTTGATGAAGAAGAAAACGTGCGGGCGAACGGCCTGCCCCGAACGCGCATCGGCATGGCGCGCCTGAAGCGGCTTGGCTTCTCTGACGCACGCTTGGGCCAATTGATTGGCCAGACGGCACTTCAAGTCCGGGCGCACCGCCATGATCTGAAAGTGAAGCCGGTCTATAAGCGCATTGATACCTGCGCGGCGGAATTCGCGTCCTCAACGTCATATCTCTACTCCTGCTACGAGGATCCGGGGGCGGCGGAACCTGAATGCGAAGCGGATGTGTCCGACGCCCGGAAGATCATGATCCTAGGCGGCGGTCCGAACCGTATCGGCCAGGGCATTGAGTTTGATTATTGCTGCGTCCACGCCGCCTATGCGCTGTCTGAGGCCGGGTATGAGACTATTATGGTCAACTGCAACCCGGAAACGGTATCAACCGACTATGACACCTCTGATCGGCTCTACTTTGAGCCGCTGACGGCGGAAGACGTACTAGAAATCGCACAGTTGGAAGCCTCAAAAGGCGAGCTTCTAGGCGTGATCGTGCAGTTTGGCGGCCAGACCCCGTTGAAACTGGCGGCCGCACTTGAAGAAGCCGGCGTACCAATCCTTGGCACCTCCCCCGATGCGATTGATTTGGCGGAAGACCGCCAGCGATTCCAGCAATTGCTGACGGACCTGAACCTGCGCCAACCGCCTAACGGCACTGCGACCAATACTGATGAAGCTGAAGCGATTGCTGAACGCATCGGCTATCCCGTGCTGCTGCGCCCATCCTACGTGCTTGGCGGCAGGGCCATGGAAATCGTCCATGACGCTGCCGATCTCCGCCGCTATATGCGGACGGCTGTGCAAGCATCAGGCGATAACCCGGTTCTGGTCGACCGCTATTTGGCGGACGCCATTGAGGTTGACGTTGATGCGCTGGGCGATGGGGAGGATGTCCAGGTTGCGGGCGTCATGGAGCATATTGAGGAAGCTGGCGTGCATTCCGGTGACAGCGCCTGCGCGATTCCACCCCATAGCCTGGAGCCAGCCACGGTCGCTGAAATCAGCCGCCAGATCATCGCAATGGGCAAGGCGCTCAAGGTCAAAGGCCTGATGAACGCGCAGTTTGCCGTAAAACCAGGTGGCGATGGCGAAGAAGACGCAATCTACGTTTTGGAAGTGAATCCTCGCGCCAGCCGCACAGCACCCTTTGTGGCAAAGGCGACGGGCGTACAGGTCGCCAAACTTGCCGCGCGCGCCATGGCTGGTGAGAAGCTTTCAGAGCTACCGCCGCTCAATGCAACGCCAGACCAGGTCTCGGTCAAAGAGGCCGTATTCCCGTTTGCGCGCTTCCCGGGTGTGGATATCTTGCTTGGGCCAGAAATGCGCTCGACGGGCGAGGCCATGGGCATCGACCAGGATTTCGGACGTGCATTCGCCAAATCTCAGCTTGGCGCGGGCGTTGTTCTGCCGCTTGAGGGGGCGATTTTCATCTCCGTTCGCGATCACGACAAACCCTTGATGGTCTCAGCCGCACGCCGCATGAATGCGATGGGCTTCAAAGTGCTGGCGACCAGCGGCACGGCAGATTTCCTGACAGCAGAAGGGGTTACTGTTGATCGCGTGCACAAAGTGCTGGACGCCCAAAGGCCCCATATCGTCGATAAAATTAAATCTGGCGAAGTGCAGCTCGTGATCAACACGACGGAGGGCGCAGGTGCAATTCGTGACAGCTTCAGCATGCGGCGGGCAGCCCTTTTGGAGCGGGTTCCCTATTACACGACCGCTGCCGGAGCGATTGCCGCTGTGCAAGCAATTGCGGCAATGCGTGACGGCGCGCTTGAAGTTAAGCCCTTGCAATCCTATTTTGCCTAAAGCGAGCATTCAGCTTGCCCTGCGTTTCTGGGAGAGCGCAGACCTGAATTAGGTGAGCCGCCGTGAACTTCCGTTCGCGGCGGATATTGTTTTTGTACGGACGGCGGAAAGATCGTCCGGCAAATTGGGATGGAGTAAGTTAATGGACCGTGTGCCAATGACCCCGGGAGGCCTTTTGACCCTCCAGGAAGAACTAAAGCGTTTGAAGGGCGATGACCGCCCCACAGTTATTCGGGCGATTGCAGAAGCGCGCGAACACGGCGATCTGTCAGAAAACGCCGAGTATCATGCTGCAAAAGAAAAGCAATCCTTCATCGAAGGCCGCATCGCGGAACTGGAAGATAAAACCAGCCGCGCCCATGTGATCGACCCTTCAACCATGTCTGGTGACACGGTTCGCTTCGGCGCGACCGTCAAGGTGGTTGATGAAGAATCGGACGAGGAAACTGAGTATCAGATCGTCGGTGCCGAGGAATCAGATATCGCCACCGGTCGGATATCTATCACCTCCCCAATTGCGCGGGCGATGATCGGTAAATCCAAAGGCGATCAGATCGAAGTTCAGGCCCCGGCTGGTGCGCGCTATTACGAAATCCTCGAAGTCGGGTATCGTTGATCATCTGAATCGGTTCTGTCAGTGCCTGGCGGAACCTGAAATAGAGGATTGATGCGATGTTTGCGCCCCTTAAAGGCCGTAAAGTCATTGACTTAACCCAAGTCTTGGCTGGCCCTTACTGTTCCTATCAGCTCGGCCTTTTAGGCGCGGATGTCATTAAGGTCGAGCCACAGGACGGCGGTGACTGGGCGCGCATCGGGGGTCCGGACGCAGCATTGTCTGACGTGGGCCTTGCGTCTGGCTTCCTCACCCAGAACGCCGGCAAGCGCTCCATCGCCATTGATTTGAAACAGCCAGAGGGCGTGGCCCTTGTGCTGGATATGATCGGCCAAGCGGATGTGTTCCTGGAGAACTTCCGCCCTGGCACCGCTGCTCGGCTCGGCCTTGATGTGGCGACCGTACAAGCCCGCAATCCCAGCATCGTCTACGCATCGCTGTCCGCTTATGGCCAGGATGGGCCGATGGGTGGCAGGCCAGCTTATGATCATGTGATCCAGGCTGTATCCGGGATCATGCAGCTGACGGGGGACCCGGAGACGCTGCCAAACAAAGTCGGCGCACCCTATGTGGACTATGCGACCGGCATGAATGGCGCATTCGCCGTGTTGTCTGCGTTGATGGAGAAAGATCGCACAGGCAAAGGCCAGCGGGTTGATGTGGCAATGTTGGATTCAGCATTGCTGCTCATGGCATCGCATATGACGGGTGCGGCCACATCCGGGAACATTCCCCAGGCCAGCGGCAATGAAGCCTTTAGCGGCAGCCCAACGTCTGGCGTATTCAAAACCAAGGATGGCGACCTGGCCCTTGCCGCTAATAATGAGCGCCAATACCCCCGCCTGCTTCAAGCCATTGGCCGTGAGGACCTAGCGACAGACCCGCGCTTTGCCGACCGCGGCGCCAAACAAGCCAACGCCTCCGCACTCCGTCAGGTTCTGGCCGAAGCATTTCTGACGGACACTGCGGACGCATGGGAAGAAAAACTATCCGCGGCAGATGTCCCCGCAGGCCGCGTTCGTGATATCGGCGAGGCCATGAATTCTGCACAAGTCCAGCAACGCGGATTAATGCAGGAATATGAAATCGCAGGCACCGACCGGAAAACCCAAGCCCCGACATTGGGATTCAAAGCCAACGGGTCCATGCCCGCCGCAAAATCCCCCGCCCCTCGCCTTGGAGCGGATGCGGACAGTGTGTTGAAGGATTTTGGTATGCGGGACGCCGCGATCGCCGCCCTCCGCACCAGTGGCATTGTGCTTTAGGGAATACGAAAATTAGACACTGCCCGCTGAATTAAGCCGTCTTTAGGACCAACAAGCGGACACTCCTAACCGGGGCGCGCACAACGCGCAGGCCCGCTGGAGTTTTCAGGTGTTTGAGCGCTGGTTTATCGCCGGGTCTGATAGGGCATGGATCATAGAATCCTGCCTTGAGTATAGCCACGACCTGAAGCTGGTTGGCCTCTCCGTCTTGATAGCAATTCTCGCCTCACTTACAGCATTCCATTCTGTTGGCAGCCTTGTTAGCGCGCCAACACGCACTGTCAGAATGATCCGCCTGCTTGTGGGTGCAACAGCCATGGGTGCGGGCATTTGGGCCATGCACTTCACTGGCATGCTGGCACTGGACATCCCGCAAACGGTCCTCTTTGAACCTGTATTGACCGTCACATCCATATTGATCGCGATTCTCGCAAGCGCCGGCGCTTTCCTCATCGCGGCGTCCGCACGGCAGAACATCGGCGCGATGCTGAGTGGCGGACTGGTGCTTGGGGCCGGTATCGGCGGCATGCATTATGTCGGCATGGCGGCAATGCGGCTGGAAGCTGTCGTCAAATATGATCCGCTGCTGTTCCTGGCCTCAGTTCTGGTCGCCGTCGGCCTCTCAACAACCGCACTCTGGCTGCTCCTACAGGACCGTGATGGCCAGAAATCATCCTCACGCACATCATCAGGCTTGAAGCGCATTGGTAGTGCGATTGTGATGGGGATGTCCATTTCCGCCATGCATTTTACGGGTATGAGCGCGACTTACTTCGTCACAGCGCTCAATCCGTCCGCGCCCGTCGAAGGCCTCGATGGGGGCGTGATGGTAATGGCGATCTTGGGCGGCGCAATCCTGCTGACAATACTAGCCCTTGCAGCAAACGCCATCAATCTATCGGCGTTGATGCGTGAGGCTGAGACCGCGACCAAGGCGAAGTCTGAATTCCTAGCCTCCATGAGCCATGAATTGCGCACCCCCATGAACGGCGTGTTGGGATTGACAGCACAACTGGCGCGCACAGACCTCACGCGGGAACAGTTACAGATGGTGCATACCATCCGTGATTCCGGCCAGACACTGCTGAACCTGCTGAACGATATTCTGGACCTGTCCAAGGTGGAGGCGGGCCATATCGCACTGGAAGAAACTGATTTCTCCCTTTCCGAGCTGGTCCAGTCGACAGAAGCGCTCTGGGGGCCAAACGCAGCGGAAAAGGGCCTGAAATTCAGTGTTTGTGCTGATACCGGAAATATCGATCATCTCAGCGGTGACAGCATTCGCCTGCGCCAAGTGCTGAATAATCTGATCGGCAACGCTATCAAGTTCACGAGCGAAGGCAGTGTTGCTGTCAAAATATCCGCAGCAATTCGGCCAATGGACGGGCGCATCACCGTCCGTGCTGAAATTCAGGACACCGGCATCGGCATTTCAGCTGAGAACCAGCGGAGCCTGTTCCAACGCTTCACCCAGGCGGACGCATCCATCACCCGGAAATACGGCGGCACAGGCCTTGGACTCGCGATCTGCCAGAACTTGGTCGCGCTGTTCGGTGGTGCCATCGGCGTTGAAAGCACGGATGGTCAGGGGTCCAAATTCTGGTTCACCGTGATCACAGACCCTTGCAAGGCTGGTACTACGAAGGCGGCGTCTCACAGTGCAATCCAACTGCCCACAGCCATGCTGCAGAACCGGCAGCTCCGCATCCTTGTGGCAGAGGATAATGTGACCAACCAGAAGGTCATTGAGTACATGCTGGAACCTTTCGACGCCGAGATTGAAATTGTCGGCAATGGCAGGCTCGCGGTTGAGGCTGTCAGCCGCAGTGCCTACGACATGGTGCTGATGGACGTACAAATGCCGGAAATGGATGGCGTTACCGCCACCCGCCATATCCGCATGCTAGATGGCCCGGGCGCCGACACGCCGATCATCGCCCTAACTGCCAATGCCATGATCGGCGACAGGGAAGCCTACTTGAAGGCTGGCATGTCGGACTATGTGCCAAAACCTTTGGACCAGCATGTACTGCTGCGCACCATCGCCCGCGCCGCCAGTGTACCGGACCCGATCAGCCATATTCCAGAAGCTGCACCGCCCCCGCCGAAACCAGAAGCGACCGTTGAAGCCGAAAAAAGCGCCCTCGAAGCACTGGTTGCTGATCTCGATGCCTTCATGACGCCTGCTCCAGCAGACATTCCAGCTCCACCTGCCACCAGCAAGAAATCGGCCTAAATCCAGTCTGGCGCTGATTGTTCGCGGATCAGGTCCTGGTATGTGCGCGGTTTGCGAGCGAAGTCCCAGTTCTGGCCTTGAACGACAGCCTCTGGCGTGCGCGGGCGGCCATTATATTCGCTTGCCATGACAGCGCCGTACGCGCCCGCCGCAAGGAAGGCGACCCGGTCACCAGCGGCCAAGGGCGGCATCATGCGGTTGTCGGCGAACTTATCGGTCGATTCGCAAATCGGGCCAACAATGTCAGCCGCCGTCCATTCCGCATCAGCATCCGGCAATCTCAGTGGCACGACCTCATGCCACGCTTTGTAAAGTGCCGGACGGATTAGATCATTCATGGCGGCGTCCAGGATGATGACACGGTGATCACCGGCCATCTTTTCGCCAATCACATTGGCGATCAGCACACCAGCCGGGCCAACAAGTCTGCGGCCTGGCTCCAGCATCACTTCGCAATCAATATCCGCGACCGCAACGCGGATAGTATCGGCATAAGCTTGGATCGAGGGTGGTGTTTCATCCTTGTAGCGAATGCCAAGCCCGCCGCCGACATCAAACCGGCGGAGTGTGACGCCATCTGCAGCCAAGCGGTCCCAAAGCGCGCGGAGCTTGGCGCAGGCAGCTGCAGAATGGGCAACGTCCCCGATCTGGGAGCCAATATGCATGGCGATGCCCATGGGCTTCAGGCCCGGTGCCTGGGCAGCCTCCTGGTACAGGCGCTCAGCATCGCCGTAATTAACGCCAAACTTATCGGTCGCCCGCCCGGTGGAGATTGCATCCAGCGTGCCGGCATCCACATCCGGGTTCACCCGAAGCGCGATCGGCGCCTGGACGCCCTTGGAGACCGCAACCTGATTCAACCGCTCCAATTCCGCCTCAGATTCCACATTGATCTGCATAACGGCGGCGTCGAGGGCGTCTGCCAATTCCTGGTTGGTTTTACCAACGCCAGAGAACACGATTTTATCTGCGGACGCACCTGCAGACAGCGCCAATGCCAGTTCACCCCCGGATACGACATCCACCCCGGCGCC
This sequence comes from uncultured Alphaproteobacteria bacterium, assembly GCA_938083135.1. Taxonomy (GTDB): domain Bacteria; phylum Pseudomonadota; class Alphaproteobacteria; order Bin95; family Bin95; genus VMCJ01. The sequence continues at coordinate 22,787 of CALLKY010000008.1, forward strand.
CTTCGCCAGCAGCGTCTTCAACACCCCGACGCTGTCATTGGCCTTCAATGCATAGCAAATGCGTGTCGGCTGGCCTGCAAAGGCGTCCGCGAAGTCCTGGTAGGCTTCCGCGATGGCATTCAGCGCGTAGGCGTATACGGGGCCGTTGGCGGCGTCCGCGATGGCATCCAATGGTGTGGCGTCTGCGTGCAGGCGTCCATCGCGATAGGCGAAGGCGGGCGCAATGCCGGCGAGGGTCGCTTCAAGATCAGTCATGGGCTTCGCCTTAACGGGTCGGGTATGTGCGCGGATATACAGGCTTCACGCCTTCCCGCTGCTCTAGATCGCCTTTCTTACCGCAAGCAGAAAGGGCAAGTGCGGCGGCGAGGAGGCATACCGTAACTGCTGGCACCCCCCTCACCCTGCCCTCTCCCCCCGGTGGGGGGCGAGGGTTCCAAAAAAAACTGAGGGTGCTTTCGTGAGGGTCTCCTCGCCCCCCAACGGGGGGAGAGGGATCAGGGTGAGGGGGGAGGCCCGCAGTCATCCGTAACCGGCCGCCCATCACGCCGCCTCCAACCGCGCCCGCGCCGCTTTCACTGCTGCACGCACGTTATCAGGGGCCGCACCGCCAAAGCTGGTACGGGACGCTGCTGAGTTTTCTACCTTCAGCACCTCATACACGCTGGCGTCGATACCGGCATGGACGCTTTGCATGACATCCAGCGGCAAATCCTCCAGCCCGCAGCCGCGCGCCTCTGCCTCAGAGACCAGTGAGCCGGATACATGGTGTGCTTCGCGGAATGGCAGGCCCTGGTTCTGCACCAGCCAGTCGGCCAGATCGGTTGCCGTGGTGAACCCCAACTTGGCAGCGGCGAGCATGCCTTCCCGGTTCGGCTGCATATCCCGCGCCATGCCAGACATGGCGGCAATGGCCAGCATCAAGGAATCAACAGCCAGAAAGACCGGTTCTTTATCTTCCTGCATGTCCTTGGAATAGGTCAGCGGCAGGCCTTTCATCATCATCAGCAAGCTGGTGAAAGAGCCCGCGATCCGGCCAATTTTGGCGCGGACAAGCTCTGCCGCGTCTGGATTGCGCTTTTGCGGCATGATTGAGGAGCCAGTGGTGAACGCGTCCGTCAGGCGGATGAACCGGAACTGCGCGCTCATCCACAGCACAATCTCATCCGCTAGCCGGGAGAGATGCATGGCGTTGATAGACGCCGCACCCAGAAACTCCAGCGCGAAATCCCGCGCCGATACCGCATCCAACGAGTTCGCCATTGGTCGATCAAACCCGAGCGCCTTCGCGGTCATATCCCGATCCACAGGATAAGGTGTGCCAGCCAGAGCGGCCGCACCCAGGGGCGATTCGTTCAACCGTTTGCGGCAATCCTCGAACCGGCCCCGATCACGGGCGATCATTTCTACGTAAGCCAGCAGATGATGGCCAAAGGTGATCGGCTGCGCGTTCTGCAGGTGCGTGAAGCCTGGCATAACCATATCGGCACCCGCCTCCGCCTGATCGATTAGAGCGGCTTCCAGGTCCTTCAATGCGGCCAACACCGTATCAATTTCATCCCGGAGCCAAAGCCGGAAATCGGTCGCGACCTGGTCATTGCGCGAACGGCCTGTATGCAAGCGTCCAGCGGCCCCGCCGATGATCTCAGACAGCCTGGCCTCCACATTCATATGAATGTCTTCAAGGGCATCTTTGAATGCAAAACTGCCAGCCGCGATTTCCTGGCGCACTTGCTCCAGCCCACGCGTAATTTCCGTAGCGTCAGCCTCTGAAACGATGCCTTGTTTCGCCAGCATCGCCACATGGGCTTTGGAGCCAGCAATGTCTTGCGCATACATTCTTTGGTCGAAATGAATGGACACATTGATTGCGGCCATTATATCCGAAGCACCACCTTTGAAGCGTCCGCCCCACATTGTGTTTGCTGCGGGACCGCCATTCGAACCGTCATTGGAGCCGGACATGCGCCGATCCTTATCTGCCATTATTCTTGCCGCCGCCTTATGGAACATCCTGCCAGCCGCGTCCATGGCGGCAGATATCCCAAGACCGCCTTCAGACGCTTTTGTGATGGCTGAAGTCACCGCGATCGCGCCAGACACACCCTTCGCATTGCCGGACGGTACCCCAGCCACGCTCGCGGACTGGCGCGGTAAGGTGGTGGTCCTGAATTTCTGGGCGACATGGTGCGCACCTTGCGTCAAGGAGCTACCGTCGCTCGACAGGCTGGCGGCGGCACTTCCGGCGGATTCCCACGCCGTATTGGTCGTTTCAACAGATCGTGGCGGCCCAAAGAAAGTCCCGCCGTTCCTGAAAAAACTAAAGACCGAAAATCTAGCCCCCTATCTGGACGCCAAAAGCGCCCTTGGCCGCGCATTCGGCATGCGCGGACTGCCAACAACCTACATCATCGGCAAGGACGGCAACGTCGTGGCGAAACTTGAAGGTGCTGCCGAATGGGATAGCCCGGAAATCATAGAATGGCTGAAAGCGCTGACTGACTGGCAAAAGGCGTCCTGACCAACCACCCCCGGCCTAGTCCTCCGCATTCTCCAGCGAAAACTCGCCGTCCTTGATCCGGGCGGGCAAGTCTTCGAATAGGCTGGCGGTGAGTTCTTCGCCACGGTCCGCGACCAGGTCCGTGATCGCCAGATAGATCATCACTTCGCACAGTAGGTCGGCCTCGACGCCGTTTTCGCAGGCCTTGTCCCACGCCTCCAAGAACTGATCGAGGGCGAACTTCTTCTGCTGCTCTTCGCTTAGACGGCTTTCAGCCATGGTGCGGGGCTATCCCTTGTTGCGGAATTGAGAGCGATTGGCGATGCGGCCATCATCTTTGACCGCGATGATCTCAAGCGCATTGTCCTGCTGGCGCGTCATCATCGTGATCGCGTCATCCCAGAACACGGGGCGCAGCAAGCGGACCTCGCCTTCAAACTGCTCTGCGGGGGCGGCCAGTTTTGCTGCTTCCAGGTGCCAGTTGATCATCTGATTGCCTGCCGTAATCGGCGCGCGGAACCCGAAGGTTTTTGCATAGGCCGGGTCCGTGTGGATCAAATTACGGGTGGCACCGCAATATCCAACCACATTCTCCGGCGTGCAGGTTTTGGATTTGAGGTCCTGCCATCCTTCTGCCGCCAAATCCGCCATGCGCTCGGCTGTTGTGGGCTGTGGGCCAGATTTCTTGGGCGGTGCTGCCGTGTTCCGCTCCGGGTCCGCCATCAGCGCGATTGGGGAGACGATCAGGGCGAGATCGCCATTTTCCAACCGAAATTCAAACCGCGCATGCATCAGCCATCCACGCGGATGGTCTTCAATCTGCGTAAACTGGCCAGACATGGCGACCGGTGTATCCACATGGATCGGCAGGATCCGTTCGACCTGCTGGACCGTATGAACATAGCCCCGCTCCGGATGATGATCGAACAGCGCCGAGCCAATAATGCTGATCGGGCGGCGCGCCAAAAGGCCTGGATCGACCTCATCGCCATAAAGGGCGGGGTCAATATCGCAGAAATCCAGCATGTCATTCTGGAATTGGCGGCTAATCACCAAAGTCTCGTCCTGGAAATCGGCACCGGCTTCCACTTTTGGATACACGGCTTCGCCGCCGGCGATCGCCTGCACGATGAAGTTTGGATCATAAAGGTCTTGCTTTGCGGGCATGGTCTTCGGGTCCTTTTGTAGAAAGCGGATCGGGTGTGAACGTCTGGCGCCAGCGCTGATCCGTCAAGCAGACGTGGGATGCAACAGCGGCGCATATCCGCCACGAAGCGCTGCAAGGGACGTTGGCGGCGTTAATGTCGTGACAGTGCCCCTAGCCCGGCGGACTGGCTTGCCGTAGCCCGTGTGTGTCCAAGGCAGCAGCCTGTCACCCAGCACCAAGGCAGGCGCATCTGTATCCGGCATTCGGATGAAGGCGCCGTCGGGCAGGTCTTCCAGCTTGGCCTGGAGGGTTTGCATGGCCCTCGCTCCCGGAACCGCCCGTTCTGCGTGGAGTCGCTTATCGACATCTGGGGCTGAGGGTCTGGAGACCCCGGCACCGGTGCTCATCGCATCCATCCAGGCGTTATAAGCCTGCCTGCGGCATTCGGCGCAGGGGCGGTGACCGGCAGCCAATGCCACAGCTTCGTCTAGGAAAAATAGCTCTGTCCAGCGGTTTGGCGTCATCAGTTGTCGGTGGCGGCCTTTGAACTGAAGTGCGCAGATGATCCAGTTCTTATGCCGCCAAAGCGCCGGATTCAGCCGTTTATCCGGGCTATGCAGAACGCCGCGATTGCCCGTAAACAGGCCGCGCGCAGGCACGGCTTCGATTCGGCCATCCGGCGTCATGCGGTTTTGCAATGGCGATGGACGGGGATTAGGAAGATTCTTAGCCTCTAACGACGCCAAAGCGTTGACCTTTCTGGCGGGATCGCTATAACTCCCGCTTCTCGCGACAACCCAGCAGATTTGCCGGGCCTGTGGCGTTGCATAGTTTCCTAGCTGTCGGACGGCGCTAAACCGCCCTCAGCCAATGAGAGAAAACCGATGTTTGCAGTGATCCGCACCGGCGGCAAGCAATATCGCGTCGCGGAAAATGACGTGATCAAGATCGAAAAGCTGGCAGGCGAGCCAGGCGACGCCGTTTCCTTTGGCGAAGTGCTGATGATTGGCGGCGAAGGCGACGCCAAGATCGGTGCGCCTTTGGTAGAGGGTGCCACCGTCCAGGCCGAAGTGGTCGAGCAGATGCGTAATAAGAAGGTGATTATCTTCAAAAAGCGCCGTCGTCAGAACTCTCGCCGCAAAAATGGCCATCGCCAGCACCAGAGCATCGTTCGCATCACTGGCATTTCTGCCTAAACACCGAGGTAAAGACCTATGGCTCATAAAAAAGCAGGCGGCAGTTCACGTAACGGTCGCGATTCAGCTGGTCGGCGCCTTGGCGTCAAAAAGTTCGGTGGCGAAAATGTCATTCCGGGCAATGTGCTCGTGCGTCAGCGCGGCACGAAATTCCATCCGGGTGAAAACGTCGGCATGGGCAAGGACCACACATTGTTCGCGCTCGTCGAAGGCAATGTAGAGTTCGCGCACAAAGCACGCGGCCGCACATATGTGCAGGTTGCGCCGCCGGCGAACGAAGACGACGGAGCCGTCGCAGCCGAATAGGCGCTGCAGACGACGCTCCGACGCGGGCGTCAAGTCGGTTCAGTCAGGATCGCCGGACGCTCTTGGGCAGTTCAGCGGGACAGGGTTTGACCGATGCGGTTTCTTGACGAAGCCAAGATTTTCATAAAAAGCGGCAATGGCGGCGGGGGCGCGATCTCCTTCCGGCGTGAGAAGTTTGTCGAATTTGGTGGTCCCGATGGCGGGGATGGCGGGCGCGGTGGCGACATTATTCTGCGCTGTGTCCCTAACCTGAATACGCTGATTGACTTCCGCTACACCCAGCATTTCCGCGCCGCCAGCGGCAAAGGCGGTGCCGGTCGCCAACGCACTGGCCCAAGCGCCGATCCCATCATCCTACAGGTTCCGCCCGGCACCGAAGTGCTGGACGAAGACAAGCGCTTTGTCCTGGCTGATATGACCGAGCCTGGCCAGGAGGTCGTGCTGGCCAAGGGCGGCGATGGCGGGTTTGGTAATCTCTATTACAAAAGCTCCGTCACACAGTCTCCCCGCAAAGCGATTCCCGGATGGCCCGGTGAAGAACGCTGGGTTTGGCTGCGCCTGAAGCTGATCGCGGACGCCGGGCTTATTGGCCTGCCGAACGCGGGCAAATCCACCTTCCTTGCAGCCTCAAGCGCTGCCCGGCCGAAAATTGCGGATTATCCGTTCACAACACTGGTCCCGAACCTTGGCGTTGTACGCCTGGACAACGAACGTGAGTTCGTATTGGCGGATATCCCAGGTCTAATCGAAGGGGCCCATGAGGGTGCGGGCATCGGTGACAGGTTCCTCGGCCATGTGGAGCGCTGCCAGGCGCTGGTGCATCTGGTAGACGGCGCTGGCCTGGGTGATCTTGGGCTGGAAGATGTCGCTGCCGCCTATAAGGTCGTGCGCGAAGAACTGATAGCCTATGGCGGCGATTTGGCTGACAAGACTGAGATCCTGGCGCTCAACAAAACCGACGCACTTGATGATGAAACCGCAGCCCGCCAGCGCGAAGAACTTGCGGAAGCCGCCGGGTGCGCGCTCGACGATGTGCTCCTGATCTCTGGTGCCGCTGGCACAGGTGTGCGGGAGGTGCATGAGCGCCTTTGGAAAGCGATTGGCCGGGACCGGAACGCGCCCCTTGTTGACGATGTGCCTGAGGAAGACTCGGGCGGCACCTGGTCACCCGTATGACAAATGCTGGGCCCTCCAGGCTGGCCACGGCGCGCCGGGTGATCGTCAAGATCGGCTCGGCCCTGCTCGTAGACGCAGCCACTGGCGAACTCCGCCGCGACTGGCTGGCTGGTGTTGCGGATGATCTGGCGGCCATGCGCGCCCGCGGCCAGGACGTTGGCATCGTCTCCTCCGGCGCCATTGCGCTTGGGCGGCGTAAGCTCGGCCTTCCATCTGGCGCGCTGCGACTTGAGGAAAGCCAGGCTGCCGCTGCCGTTGGCCAAATTGATCTGGCACACGCATACCGGTCCGTATTCGCACCCCATGGCTTCAATGTCGCCCAATTGTTGCTGACCTTAAGCGATACCGAAGAACGCCGCCGCTACCTGAATGCGCGCGGCACGCTGGCCACTCTGTTCCGCCTGGGTGCCATCCCCGTCATCAATGAAAACGACACTGTGGCGACAGAAGAAATCCGTTTTGGCGATAATGACCGCCTTGCTGCCCGGGTGGCTGCCTGCGCCAGCGCAGATGCGCTTGTGCTGCTGTCCGATGTAGACGGCCTCTATACCGCAGACCCACGCCAGGACCCATCCGCGACAAAGCTGAAAGAAGTCACAGCCGTCACGGCGGACATTGAGGCGATGGCTGGCCCCGTTGGCAGCGACATGGCATCAGGCGGCATGCCGACCAAGCTTGCCGCCGCCCGCATCGCACTCGACGCCGGGTGCAGCATGGCGATCGCTTCTGGCGTTGCTGATCATCCTCTCCGCCAGCTTGAAACCGAAGATGACGCCACCTGGTTCGTCACGGACCAAACGCCAGTCCAGGCCCGCAAGCGCTGGATCGCAGGCGGCTTGGCAGCGGAAGGCGAAGTATGGATTGACGCTGGTGCAGCCCGTGCGCTTGGGCGTGGCAACAGCCTGCTGCCAGCGGGTGCCACCCGCATCGACGGCAAATTTGAACGCGGTGCGCCGGTTATTGTGCGTGGCCCAGACGGGCGGGAAGTCGCGCGCGGCCTCATCGCCTATAGTGCCGAAGACGCCGCGCGTATTCTGGGCCTGCAAAGCGCTGATTTCGCTGACGCGCTTGGATATCATGGCCGGGCCGCACTCATCCACCGCGACGACATGAGCATGACCGGCCGCGCCGGAACATTAAGCCGAGAGAAGGCATGACCCCATGAGCCCTGATTCCACCAGCCTCAACACTCCGGAAACTCTGACGCCAGCAGACGCCGACGCCATGGTAGCCGAAACCGCCGCCCGCGCCCGCGCCGCCGCCCCAGCCCTTGCCCGTGCCAAACCTGCGGCCAAAACCCGCGCGCTCAGGTCGGCGGCAGATGCTGTCCGCACCCAAGCCGCGCATATTCTGGCGGCCAATAACAAAGACATGGCGGAGGCCGAGGCCAAAGGCCTATCCGGCTCGATGTTGGACCGGCTGAAGCTTGACGACGCCCGCCTGGAAAGCGTCGCCCAGGGCCTAGAGGCCGTGGCAGATTTGGCTGACCCCGTAGGCCGCATTCAGGCCGATTGGACCCGCCCGAACGGCCTGGTGATCCAGCGGATCGCTGTGCCTTTGGGCGTAATTGGCGTTGTCTACGAATCCCGCCCAAACGTCACCGCAGACGCTGGCGGACTGGCGCTGAAGGCCGGAAATTGCGTTATCCTGCGCGGCGGATCTGAAAGCGCTAATTCCTCCGCAGCCATCGTAGAGGCACTCCGCACCGGCATCGCAGCGGCTGGCCTACCGGCAGACGCCATTCAGCGGGCACCAACCCAGGACCGCCAATATGTCGGTGCCATGCTGCGCGCGCACGGCTTGATCGACGTGATGGTGCCGCGCGGTGGCAAAAGCCTGGTAGGCCGCGTGTTGGAAGAAGCGCGCATGCCCGTCATTGGCCACTTGGAAGGCCTCTGCCACGTTTATGTAGATGGCGCTGCGGACATCGACAAAGCCCGCGCCATCGCCGTCAACGCCAAGATGCGGCGCACGGGTGTGTGCGGTGCGGCTGAAACCCTGCTGGTGGACCGCGCCATTGCTGATACAGCCCTGTCGCCGCTACTGGATGACCTGATCACCGCCAGATGCGCCATACGGGGCTGCCCAGAAGTTCAAGCCGCTGACGCCCGTGTCACAGCCGCATCTGAAGAGGATTGGACGACCGAATATCTGGACGCCATCCTTTCCGTTCGCGTTGTGGACGGCATGACTGGCGCGCTCGACCACATCGCCCGCTATGGCTCTGGCCATACAGACGCCATCGTCACCGAGGACAGAAACGCCGCAGCCCGCTTCACGGCAGAGGTCGACAGCGCCATCGTCATCGTCAACGCATCCACCCAATACGCCGATGGCGGTGAATTTGGGTTTGGCGCGGAAATTGGCATCTCGACGGATAAGTTTCATGCGCGCGGCCCGGTCGGCGCGGACCAACTCACGAGTTATAAATATGTCATCGCTGGCGACGGTCAGACCCGGCCGTGAATCCGGGCGGATCGGCTTGCTGGGCGGGTCCTTCAACCCCGCTCACGCTGGTCATCTGCAGCTCAGCCTGGTCGCACTGAAGCGGCTGCGGCTGGATGCGGTGTGGTGGATGGTCTCGCCTCAAAATCCGCTGAAAGCAGCAGCCGGGATGGCACCATTGGAAGATAGGATGAACGCCGCCCGCACAGCCGCGCGCCATCCACGCATCTATGTGACGGATATTGAACGGCATTTGGCCAGCCGCTACACGGCAGACACCCTGCGCCAACTGCGCCAACGCTTTCCACAAGCCACGTTTGTTTGGCTGATGGGTGCGGATAATATGCTGCAAATCCCACGCTGGAAGCGCTGGGCCGAGATATTTGAAACGACGCCGGTTGCCGTAATTGCACGACCGGAATATTGTTGGAATGCTATGCACGGAAAAGCGGCGACGCGATTTCAGCGCTCTCGACTTGGTCCGCATCTGGGACCCCACGCAGCGGGAAGCCTGGCTACGCGCCGCGCGCCAGCATGGACTTACACGCCAATGCGATTGAACCCGACCTCTGCAACAGATATCCGCAGTGGTCGCCAATCACCCTTCGGAGGACCCTGGGCATCCTAAGCGACGTCAACGAGACTGAAGATACACCGGAAACGGCAGACACCGTTCCCCCCCAACCCGCAGATGATAAAGCGCATGCAATGCTGCAGCGCGTTCTGGAAAGCCTGGAAGAGGACAAGGCCCAGGACATCGTCACCATCGAAATGTCCGGTAAATCTGCCATGTGCGATTTTCTGGTCATTGCATCAGGCCGCTCCCAGCGCCAGGTTTCGGCCATGGCGGAGCATCTGCACGACGCGGTGAAGCCATCCTTACCGGCAGCACCCGGCATGGAAGGCCTGCCCCAGGGTGACTGGGTGCTGGTGGATGCCGGCGACGTGGTGGTGCACCTGTTCCGCCCGGAAGTGCGCGTATTCTATAATCTGGAGCGGATGTGGGGCCTGGAAGCCCCTGCCATCCCACCAAGCTACTTCGCCGAGGATGAAGGTGAAGGTGAAGACCTGAACTAGAATACCTGCCATGCGCCTCACCATAATCGCCGTTGGCCGCGCCCGGGATGCGGATGAGGCGCGCATTGTCGCCCGCTATCTGGCCCGAATGCGCCCAAAGCCAGCGCTCATCGAAATCGACGGCCGCAAAAGCCGGGACGCCATAGATGAATGGCACCAGATCGAAGCCCGCATTCCATCAGGTGCCGCTAGAGTTTTGCTGGACGAGCGGGGTCGCGACCTCCCCAGCCCAAAGCTGGCCGCCCGGCTTGGCCAATGGCGGGATGACGGGCGCGACATTGCCTGCCTGATCGGCGGTGCCTACGGCTTCCCTGACGCTGCCCGCCAATCCGCCGATCTTATCCTCGCTTTCGGCCAAGCAACTTGGCCCCACATGCTGGTCCGCGCCATGCTGTCCGAGCAGCTCTACCGCGCCCAGGAAATATTAGGGGGCAAGCCCTATCACCATGGTTAGGCCAAGCGACCAATATCCCTCTGGACACGCCGCACCCCCTCGCTTATAAACCGCCGTCGCTACGCCATTTCCGTAGCCGTCGCCCAGGTAGCTCAGCTGGTAGAGCAGCGGATTGAAAATCCGCGTGTCGGTGGTTCGAATCCGCCCCTGGGCACCATTTATTTTCAATGACTTAGGCCGATTCAGGCAGCGCCCGAATAGCCCGTGTGTGTAATTCCTGTGTAATCAGGTCGGTCTTTTTGCAGTGAAGTCTATGACCTTTGGGCGCTCAGCCGGATTCATGCGGCCTTCCAAGCGGTCCATTGCCGATTGGATATGCGCGCCGTTCTGGTGAGCATAGCGAGCGACCATGGCCAAGGTTTTGTGGCCGGAGATGCGCTGCACTGTTGGAAGGTCAACGCCTGACTGTACGAGATGCGTCACGGCGGTATGGCGCAGCGTGTGTGGCGTAATCTCGTCAGGGTCCATATCGGCGCGGGCGACAGAACGGCGGAAAGCCTTTCGTATGGTGTGGACGTGGCCTTTAACGCTTGCTGGCGACGGGAAGAGCCATTCACAGCCCGGCGGTAGCATTTTCATGCGGTTCGCCAGATATTTGGCGAGTTCATGTGTGATCGGCTGCTCGCGGGCACCTGCCTTGGCTTTTGGAATCCAGATCACACGCTGGTCTAAATTCACATCTGCGCGTCGAACGGCGAGAATCTCAGAGTGGCGCATGCCGGTGTGCAGGCCGACCATGATGAATGAATGGACATTTTCGTTAGGGTCGTGCGCCGCCGCTTCCAACAAAGCCGCGCATTGCTCATCCGTCAAATAAACGAAGCGCCCGTTCCGCTCCTTGAAGCGATTGATCTTCGCGCTTTTCGCTTTGATCAATCGCCATTCCACAGCCTTGTTTAGAAGATGCGACAGCACCGCCAGTTCGCGATTGACCGTTGCTGGTGCCGCGCCGCTGTTGGTGCGAGCTTTCTTGTAACGCTCAATGTCGAATGTCTCGATTTGGGCAATTGGCTTGCCCCTGAAAAACGGGGAAAGGTGTTGGCGAAGCTGGCGTTCCTTCGCAGAGATGTTCTTACCGCCCTCTTCGCCAAGCCGCGCAAGATAGAGCTTGGCGGCTTCTTCAAATCCAAGCGCAGTTTTGCGCCCGTCAGGTAGGTCCAGGCGGTTGCGTCGAGCATCGGTGCGGGCACCGGCGATAAAGTCTTCTGCCTGCTGCCGCGTCACGCCATCGGTTTCGCGCCCGATAACCCGGTGAATGCGTTGCCGGTCCACCATTACGTTTACAGAGAACACGCCATCGCCAGATGCATCGCGCCGAAAGATGATCCCGTGCTCGGTTATCGTAGCGCCTCTAGCAAGGGTGCGCATTGCAGGGCGGGTAAGTTTGGAAAAGCTACGGGCCATACTTCACCTCAAAATGGGATATCGTCTTCGACCTCGTCATTTAAGGTGATGTAGGCTTTCAGCCTGGGAGCGTCTCTTGTAGGAGGCTCTGCACCCGGCAATGCGGAACGATCAGCGTCACCAATGGTGACCTCACAAATTGTATTCCAGCTTTCGGCAACCCTCAATCGGATTACCGAATCTTCGACACAGTCCCAGCGCCATTCATCTTGCCCGCCCGCGGTATCCCAGCGCCCACGCCAGAAATAACCGTGCTCGCAAATCACCGCCCAAATCTCTTGCTCTTCAAAGGTCATGAAGTGGGGTGCCGACAAGCCAAGCGATATCAACCTGTCACTCTCTCGGACGTTCCACAGATAATCTGTCAATCGCGGAGTAAAAAGGGGCCAGTTCCTGGTAGAATATAGGTCCATCTTGCTGGTTCAGGATGGCCCCTTGGCCTGCGTCAGCTATAGCTGACGCAGGCCAAGGGGCGCTGTCTAAATGGCGATTTTATGGCTGTAGCTTGCGGCGGGTATGTTCAGGCTTTGCGTTTTCGGCTCTGATTAAGCCGATAGCTCTCGCCGTTCATTTCGAGGATGTGGACGTGGTGGGTCAGTCGATCGAGAATAGCGCCAGTCAGGCGTTCCGAGCCGAAGACCTCAGTCCATTCATCAAAAGGCAGGTTTGAGGTGATGATGATCGATCCGCGCTCATAGCGCTGTGAGATGACCTCGAAGAGCAGTTCAGCCCCGGTCTTGCTGAGGGGAACAAAGCCGAGCTCGTCAATAATAAGTAGGTCCTGGGCGGCCATTTGCTTTTGATGACGTTGAAGGCGTCGCTCATCGGCGGCCTCAATCATTTCGTGGACGAGAGCCGCAGCCGTAGTGAAGCGGACCTTCAGTCCCTTTTGACAAGCTGCCAGTCCTAGCCCGAGGGCAATATGCGTTTTGCCGGTTCCACTTGGTCCGAGGGCGATCACGTTCTGACGCTTTGCAATGAACTCGCAGCGTGCCAGTTCCATCGTTAGAACCTTGTTCAGCGACGGCATGACCTTGAAGTCGAAGCTATCGAGGCTCTTGGTTGCCGGGAACTTAGCGGTCTTAATCCGCCGTTCGACCATCCGACGCTCACGCTCGATCAGCTCCAGCTCGCAGAGCCGCAGCAGATATTGCACATGGTCCTTGTTCTCGGTCGCGCATTGCTGGGCCAGCTTGGCGTACTCGCTCTGGAAGGTTGGTAGCCGGAGCTTGGTCAGGTGATGCTTCAGCAGGACCTGCGGGGTGTCAGTTGTTGTGTCGATCATGCTGCCACTCCTGACAGGAGCACCGCGTAGCTGGCTGGCTTTGTCGTCTCGACCACCGCTTTCGGCAGATAGGGGTAAATATCGAGATCCAGCCTGGGTGGCCGCCGCTCGATCCGACAGAGGACGAGGTGTTTGACGGCATCGTAGCCGATGGCACCCAGGTCGAGGGCCTGCCGGATGGCGCCGTGGACATGGTCCATCTCGAAGGTTTCCAGCAACCGCAGGACCTGGACATATTCGCGCTTGCCAGGCTTTCCCATTCGCGCTTCCAGCAAGCGGCGCAGAGTTGCAAACTCACCGGGCAGATCCCACCCCTGGAGAGGGGCTGCCTGATCCAAAGCGCCGACCTTCTGCTCAAGTAGCGGCAGATAGTGCATTGGATCGAAGATCATGTCCGCCTTCTCATAAGACCGAACGTGTCGTGCGATCACCGCGGCGCCGCAACCGATGACAACCTCATGGATATAGCCGCGGACCTGAACTTCATGATGGGCAAATGCTGTCGGCACGGAGTAATCGTTGGTGCGATACCGGACCATTGAGATGGACGTTGCGCGCGTGCTGACCTTCTCACAGGCGTCATAAGGCGTCGGCGGCAAGGCCATCAGCGTATCAAGGTCGCGCATCAGACGTTCGCCGATCGTCTCACTATGTCCGCGGACAACATCATCCTGGCGTTTCAGGCATTGCGCCTCCAGCCAGGCGTTCAGTGCATCGAAGCTGTCGAACCGGGGAGCCGGAACCAGGAAGTTCCGCCGGCCAAAGCCGATCACACCCTCGACATTGCCCTTGTCATTCCCTTTGCCAGGCCGCCCAAACTTGTCCTCGAACAGATAATGGGATTGCAGCTCTGAGAAGACCCGTGTCCGCACCCGCTTCCCGTCACCGAGGATCTTGGTGACGGCAATGACGGTGTTGTCATAAAGCATCGACAACGGCACGCCGCCGAAGAAGGCAAAGGCTGCGGTGTGGCCATCGCAAAACGCCTCTGTCGTCTCTGCTGGATACGCCTTCATAAAGAACGCATCCGAATGCGGCAGCGACAGCGCGAAGTAATGCAGCTTGCATTCGACCCCGCCGATGACCCCAAGCGTCTCGCCAAAATCCACCTGAGCATGGCCCGGCGCATGAAACAGCGGCACAAAAACTTCCCGTGTCCGCCGCTGCCGCTCCCGAACATAGTCGGTCACAATCGTAAGGCCGCCAGTGAAGCCATGTTCATCACGCAGCCGGGCATGGATGCGCTTCGATGTATGCCGCTGTTTCTTGATAACCCGTTTGTCGTCTTCCAGGATCTGGTTAATGACCCCAATGAACGGATCAAGCTTCGGCCGAGAAGGCGCTCGCTCTCGTCGGTATCCTGGCGGAACCGAGTGCTTCAGGATCTTCGAAACGGTCTTGCGGTCTATCCCAAAATGCTGCGCCGCTGCTCGAGCACTCATTCCATCAACGTGGCAGGCCCGGCGAACTCGCCCATATAATTCCACAGTATACATCTCCCCGCCTTCAGCTCGTTGCTTCCAGCGTAAAGTGGCGGACTTTTAATCCGCGACGATCAGAAAATCCGACCACTTCTGTGGACCAATTTGCCTCCGGGATTCACATTTTAAATTCGTATAAATTCTCCATATCTTGATCATTAATATGCCAAGCGAGATATCTCACACGATCCTTATCTTTTAGTTTTTTCAATCCAATTTCGTGCTTTGGTTTCCGAATTTCCTGTCCATTATCGTCCAAATAACAAAAAACCCATTTATTTTTTACGAGATACGATTTCCCAGATGCATTGGCACTTATTGCGGAGCTAGAGACCTCGTGTTGAAACGCAAACTCATCGGCATTTTTAAAGACCTTATCTGTTACCAGATTTTTGACCTTTCTCGCAAATTTACCGATAACTTTTTCTGAAGCATGTCCCGCTGTAAGTAACGGATTATCCTCTAGGTCCAACCAAGCGAAACGAGAACCGTTTTGAAGCATGGCTCCCGTATTACAACTCTTCCGTATATGGTCTTTTGTCTCACTTTCCATCTTGCAGGCTTTGGTCATGGTTCTGTATTTTTGGCCCGTGACCAAGTTAATAACGGGTTTTAAAACTCCCGCTTCTCGACGAAATAGATCAGAAGTGGCATTGGGTTTTGAGGTTCTTTTTATCGGCCGGGCAAAAGTGGGTGACGGTTCTGGGTCTTTTTTATTGTGTACAGTATTCAGTAAATCAACGCTTACAGCATGCAATTTTTCGATATAACTTTTCTCTACTTTAAATTGATTTCCTCGTTCACAAATTTCGAGAGTGATCCATTCCCAATTCGCAAATCCTGTATTTATGAGGGTGTCATGAAATCTAGTCCCGTCACCCTTCCTCGCTGAATCTTCATGTTCCTTTTTGCGTTCCGAAAGTGCCCGCTCTGTTTTTCCAATATAAATTTCGGTTGTCTCAAGTGTGCTTTTGGCCATGTAGATGATTGACTCGTCATCACTGGGTTTGTAATCGCTCATTTTCGACTCCAAAAATTGATAAAATCGCCTGTGGGAGAAAATACAGTCTTTGGACGGAGATGCCTACCTGCTGATCGTTTCCGCCTCGTGTTCCTTCTTAGCTAATTTACCATTCAACCGCTCTGGTTTACCTAAAGGACCAATGGTTTCTGTTGATAAATCTGTGTAACAGACGGTGGTGAACCTCTGCCCTTCTCCTCGAATAGAAGTGACGCAATGCAGGGACTTGGAATCAGCGATGCAGACGCTGTTGTCGGGGAGGTCAATTCCTATGCCCCATCGTGGAAATGCAAGGTATGCGCCTTCGTAAAGTCCATCACGGTGGCATGACATAGTAGTGTCTTCGACATCCTTACCATCGCTGTGAACGGACATCGCTTTGGTCTGGCCTGCGCTACTCCCGCTTTGTACTGGGATTCAGCATCCCCCTGTTCGGCAAGAGGCGTCCATTCCCGCAGAGCAGTTGCGAAATCACCACTTTGGAAAGCGGCAACACCCTTTTGCCAATCTTGGCTCCAAGACACCCCCGCACTTCCAAGAAGCACGGCAAAGGCAAGACAGATGGTGGCGGTCAGGTTTCTCATACGGAGAGTCTGGCAGAAAGTGAAAATGGAGCAAATACCCTTGTGAAAGACCCATCGATGTCAAGCAGCGTTGGAGGGTCAATGCCGGGCGTCAGTGACTAAAGGGCGTCTGCGATTGCGAAGGAACTGGGAATAGGCAGAGCGGCAGTAGCAGCCAGACACCGGCTTCGTCTGGAACGCCCAAAAAACATACTCAAACTGACTCGAACTATCGAGATGACGCCTGAAGAGCCATTGGCAGGAAATGGGTAGAAATGAATTAAGCCAAAAGTGTACCAAAAAACGTACCACTCAGAGTTAGTATTTTATAAATATGCCGAATAATCAACATGTTGTGTAGCTGCATATGGTGCGGGTGGGGCGTGCCAATGCCGACCCAGCCGCCGCGGCCATATTCCCGTTCCACCATCATGCATCTCCTTGGCCAATTGAACCATTGTGAGCCAGCAGGCGTCTATGCGACAGTCCCCTCCAGCAGCAATAATCCAGCGGAGCGGATCGGCATGCCCAAAGCAGAAACCTTCGCCCTTGGCGACTTCACACTGCAATCCGGCCGCGTCCTGCCGGATGCAAAGCTGGTCTACGCCACATATGGCGCGATGCGGGCGGACCGGTCCAACGTCGTGCTCTACCCAACATCCTACGGCGCGCAACACACGGATATTGATTGGCTGATTGGCCCGGATGGCATTCTGGACCCGAAGCAGTGGTTCGTGATTATCGTGAACAAGTTCGGCAATGGCCTGTCCACATCCCCATCGAATGTCGCGAGCCCCGTCGCCAAAGGCCGCTGGCCCCGCGTTAGCCACGTAGACAATGTGCGGGCGCAGGCACGGCTGTTGGATGAGGTGTTTAGCGTCGATAAGCTGGCGATGGTTTACGGCTGGTCCATGGGCGCGCAGCAGGCGTTCCATTGGGGTGCCTTAATGCCGGACCGGGTGGACCGCATCTGCGCGCTCTGTGGTTCCGCCAAAACATCCGTCCATAACAAAGTGTTCCTGGAAAGCGTGCGCGCAACGCTGACGGCAGATGAACATTGGACTGGAACACACTTCCGCGCCCACCCCGAAACCGGCCTCCGCGCCATGGGGCGGCTTTATGCCGGATGGGCGATGAGCCAGGCGTTCTACCGCCAAGGCCTGCACATCACCGAAACCCACCCGACGCTGGAGGATTATCTGGTCCGCCAATGGGAAGGCAATTTCCTCCGCCGGGATGGTGATGACCTACTGGCCATGCTGGATACCTGGATGCATTCAGATATCTCAAACAATGAGATATTTGGCGGCGACCTGACCAAGGCACTAAACGCCATCAAAGCGAAAACGCTGGTGATGCCCTCCACGACAGATCTGTATTTCACGGTTGAGGACGGCGAGGCAGAAGCCAAGCTGATGCCGAACGCAGAATTCCGGCCGATCAAGTCCGTATGGGGGCATCGCGCTGGCAACCCAACGTCCAACCCAGAAGACCAAGCCTTCATCCGCAAAGCCGTGCAAGACCTGATAAAGAGCTGACATTGACCGAAAACCGCGTTATCCGCCTGAAATCCCGCCCGGTTGAACTGCCAGGGCCAGAGCATTTTGATATCACCGCAGATCCGCGCCCAGAACCCGGCCCTGGCGAAGCGCTGATCCAGATCGAAGCCGCCGCCCTCAGCCCCTGGCAAGGGCAGCGCTTGAAGGATTTTAGGAACTACACGAAACCCTTCGCGATTGGTGAAGTCATTGACGGCGATACGCTTGGCCGCGTCATGCAATCCAATGCACCAGAACTGCCGGTCGGCACCATTGTCGCTGGACGGCTTGGGTGGCGCGAATGGGCAGTCACGACGCCGGGTGCCGTTGAAATCGTGCCAGAAGGGCAGAGCGCGGAAACAACGCTCGTCACCCTCTCCTCCCCCGGCCTCACCGCCTATGCGGGCCTGAATGCTGCCAAGCGGGGGATGCCGGGCGAAACGCTGGTGGTGACATCTGCCGCGGGCGGTGTCGGCAGCCATGTGGTGCAGCTTGGGTTGATGGCGGGCATGCGCGTTGTCGGCCTGGCAGGTGGTGAAGCGAAGCGGCGGATCGTTGCGGAAAAGCTCGGCGCCCATGTCGCGATCGATTACCGCGCGCCAGATATGGAGCAGCAGCTCGCCAAGGCATTGCCGGACGGATTCGACCTGTTCTATGACACCGTTGGCGGCGCGCTTGCTGACCAGATTTTCGAACACACAGCCAAGTTCGCGACCATCGTGCTTGTTGGCCGGACTGCCGCCAATAACAGCGCCAACCCTGGCGCCGACATGGCCAATGTCCGTGTGCCCTGGGGCCAGAATGCAACCATAATCGGCTTCAACCGTTATGACCGTCCGCTGGAATGGGCTGAGGCCCGGACCCGCATGGAGCGGCTGGCAGCCGATGGCAGAATTAACAGCCTCGTCTCCTGGGCGGACGGCTTCGAAGCGGCACCGCAGGCCCTTCAAGATATGCTGGCTGGCCGTAATGTCGGCAAAACGCTCGTTCGCTTCCATTCCTAACTGCTTGGTTCTGTTCCCATGAAAATCACCGTAAATGGCAACGATTTCTACTACCGCTTTGACGGCCCGAAGGATGCGCCAGTTGTCATGATGGCCCACGCCATGGGCACCAGCCACAGGATATGGGACTGGCAGATGGCAGCGTTGACGGATCGCTGGCGGGTTCTGCGCTACGACTGGCTCGGCCATGGGGACAGTGCAGCCCCACCTGGCCCCTATAGCTTGGACGGCTTCGTGGCGGATGCTGTCGGCCTTATGGATGCGCTTGCCATCCCCAAAGTCCACTGGGTTGGTATTTCGACAGGCGGCATGATCGGCCAGGGCATGGGCATCGCCCATGGCGATAGGCTCCAGTCCCTCAGCCTCTGCAATACAACGCCGCAAGCGACACCGTGGTACCGGGAATGGGTTGCGGAACGGCAAGCGGTGGTGCGCCAGGACGGCATGCCGCCCGTATGGGACATGACCAAGCGTCTTTGGTTCACTGACGCGTTCGTTGACGCTGAAAGCCTTGCCTATTGCGTTATCCGCGATGTCTTTAACGCGACGCCGATTGAAGGCTATCTGGGCGGCACATCCGCCGTTGCGGATTTGGCCTACCGTGACAGCCTAGACCAAATTACGACACCAACGCTGGTGCTCGCTGCTGGCGCAGACCCTGTCACGCCGCTCGATCATTCCAAAACCATTCGGGACCGCATTCCAGGGGCCAAGCTGGAAAGCCTGCCAGGCCAACGGCATTTCTCTAATGTCGAACAGCCTGATGCCTTTAACGCAATCCTGACGCCATTTTTAGAGAGCCAACGTTAAGCTTGCGCATCCGCCAATATCAGGTCCGCGCCCTTTTCGCCGATAACGATTGATGGAGCATTTGTGTTGGATGTCGGCATGTTTGGCATGATTGAGCTGTCGATGACGCGCAGATTTTCGGTGCAGCGCACTTTCAACTCAAAATCAACAACATCCATCGCACCGCGCCCCATGCGGCAGCTGCTGATCGGGTGCCAGGATGTCTGGCCACTCCGGCGGGCATAGTCCATCAATGCCTCATCGCTTTCAGCCTCACTCCCTGGGCGGACTTCGCGCACGATGAGCGGCTTGATCGCGGGCTGCGACGCCACTTTCCGCACCAACTTCAAGCCAGCAAGCGTTTTCTCCCGGTCTTGCGGGTGGCTGAGATAATTGGCGTGGATGAGCGGGTCAGCCGCTGGGTCCGGGCTGTTGATATGGGTTGACCCACGGGATTCCGGGTAAAGCGGAAATACGCCAATATTGAACCCGGGAAACTGATCAACGCCAAGTTTCCGGTTCCTGGCGTAACGATCCTTGCCAGATACAAGCATGATTTGCAGCTTCAGGTCTGGATGCACCAAATCCGGCGTGCTGCGCATAATCGCGTGCACGGTCGCGGATGAGATTGACAGCAGGCCATCCCCCTTCGTCAACCATTGTGCAAGTGCGGCAGCCCCCCGCCAGCGATTATTGATGATGTCATTGATGGTGACTTTCAGCGTCGCTTCAAAGGTGATGCGGGTCTGCAAATGATCCTGCAGATTCTCCCCCACTCCGGCCAAGTCTTGTAAGACCGGAATGCCATGGGACTGCAGCAAGGCACCGCCGCCAATGCCGGAAAGCTCCAGAAGCTTCGGCGAATTCATTGGGCCAGCTGATAGAACAACCTCACCACGGGCTTGTGCTTCGTGGACAACGCCATTCAGGCGGTAGCGAACGCCGGTCGCACGACGGCCCTCAAACAGGATTTTCTCTGTCAGCGCGCCCGTTTCAATTTTCAGATTGGTGCGGCTCTTGGCTGGCTTCAAATAACCGACATGGGTCGAGTTCCGCCATCCGCGCTTGGTCGAGTATTGCAGCCATCCCGCGCCATCAAAATCGCCGGAATTGTAGTCATCATTCGGCTTGGCACCGGCCTGAATGCAGGCTTCGCGAAAAGCCGCTGAGAGTGGGTCCTGCACATTGCCGCTGGAAACACGAATTGGCCCGCCCTGCCCGCGCTCCTCCGATTGGCTTTCGGGCCGGTCTTCGATTTTGCGGAAATAGGGCAGCAGTTCGTCATAGCCCCAGCCCGGCTCATTACCGTCCCGCCATTCGTCATAGCGATAGGGCGCGCCACGGGCGAAGATCATGCCGTTGATAGAGCTTGACCCACCGAGCATGCGCCCGCGCGGCCAGAACACTGTCTGGTTATGCAGTTCCGGCTCAGGTGCTGTATTGAACGGCCAGACGAAACGCGGATCCGTTAGCATGCGACCAATACCGAGCGGCATGTTAACCCAGGGATGCCGTGCCTTACCGCCGGCCTCCAGCAGCAAGACAGAGTATTTCCCGCTTTCAGAAAGCCTTGCAGCGCACGGCGCGCCAGATGACCCTGCGCCAACAACGATAAAGTCAAAGCTCTCCGGCATAGTCTCTATGCTCTCTTTGCTGCGGCGGCCGTATCACTGAACAGGAACCCTGTGTAGCCGTTTGCAACGATCTCCAGGCATTTGCCGGCATAGTTCGCCATGCCGCCGATATACGGCATGAACACGCGCGGCTTGCCTTCGATATTCGCCCCCATGTACCAACTCGCGGCCTTCGGATAGAGCGTTTTGTAGGCAACCTCGATGCCATGTTCGACCCATGCGGCTTCAGCCTCGGGGTCTGCCTCAATCACTTCCGCGCCGCGCGCCTGCATTTCACCCAAGCTATCGGCCACAAACTCCACATGCTGCTCAATCGCGACCATCATGTTGCACAGTACCGATGGACTGCCAGGACCGGTGATCGTGTACATATTCGGGAATCCGGCCACCATAATGCCAAGATAGGATACTGGCCCGGCCTCCCATTTCTCGCGCAAAGTCAGGCCATCACGGCCCTGAATGTCAATCTTTAGCAGCGTGCCCGTCATAGCGTCGAAGCCGGTCGCGTAGACGATTGCATCAAATTCGAAATCTTCGCCGCCAGCCCGCACGCCGGTCTCTGTGATCTGGTCGATTCCGCATTTGCTGATGTCCACCAGCCGCACATTGTCCCGATTAAAGGTCTCGAAATAGCGGGTGTCGACACAGATGCGCTTGGTGCCGATGGGATAGCTATCCGGTGCGAGCAATTCCGCCGTTTCGGCGTTATCAACAATCTCACGGATGCGTTCACGCACGAACTCTGCGGCTGTGTCATTGGCGGCCTGATTTAGCGACAAATCCTTAAAGCCCGCCATGAACTGCGTGCCGCCGGCCTCCCAATTTTCTTCATAGATACGGCGGCGTTCAGCGTCAGACACATCCATCGCACCTACTTTGGAGCGCTCGTAATAGTTCCCGTTCGGTGTTGTTCGCTGAATCTCACGGCGCTTTTGATATTCGGACTTCCACGCATTGGCATATTCCGGTGACATCGCACCGTTGCGCGATGGGATGGAATAATTGGGTGTGCGCTGGAAGACCGTTACATGCCCCGCTTGCTCCGCAATAACCGGGATCGCTTGGATGGCAGAGGAGCCAGTGCCGATAACGCCAACGCGCAGGCCAGCTAAATCTACGTCCTCATGTGGCCATTCACCCGTGTGGTAAGTGGCCCCCTTGAAGCTATCCATGCCCTTGAAATCTGGCGCGCGGGGCGATGACAAGCAGCCTGTCGCCATAATGCAATATTGCGCATGCACGATTTCGCCGGAATCGAGCGTTACCGCCCAGCGGTTCGTCATCTCATTAAAATGGGCGGAGACAACGGTCGTGCTGAATTCGATATCATCCCGCAGCGCATAGCGGTCCGCCACGTGGTTGGCGTATTTCATGATCTCTGGCTGGCCCGCGAAAACTTCAGACCATTCCCATTCCTGCTGCAGGTCTTCATCGAAGGAATAGGAATACTGCATGCTCTCAACATCGCAGCGCGCGCCCGGGTATCGGTTCCAATACCAAGTGCCGCCAACGTCGCTCCCAGCCTCAAAGACGCGGAAGGACAGGCCAAGCTCCCGTAATTTCAGGATCAGATACAGACCGGAAAACCCTGCCCCGACAATGACCGCATCAACATTCTTGGCATTTTGGTTATTCGCCACGGCCCAATTCCCCTTAAAGCCCAAGCACGTGTTTGGCGATGATGTCCCGCTGCACTTCATTTGTGCCGCCGTAAATGGTCGCCGCCCGGCGCAAGAGATGCTCTGTCATCACACCGCGCCCGTATTCTGGCTCCACCGGGTCCAGATTGGCGTCGATATTCAGGCCTTCAGGCTCATAGGGGGCGGCAAAATTGCCCAGCGCTTCGACGAAAATCTCGTTCAGTGACTGCTCAATCTCGGTGCCGTTGATCTTCAGGATTGATGCTTCCGGCCCCACAGTCTTGCCAGCCGCTTCCGCCGCCAGCATACGGAGATTTATGTTCTCCAGCGCGCTCAGCTTGGAGGACACCGCTGAGACTTTGCTGCGAAATTCCGGGTCGTCCCAAAGCCTGCCCTCACCAATCCCGCGCTCTTGCTGGGCGGCGGCAATGATCTTCTCAATCTTCTTCTTAGATTTGCCCACACCTGCAATGCCGGACCGTTCATTCCCTAATAGGAACTTTGCATAGGTCCAGCCCTTGTTTTCCTCACCAATCCGGTTGGTGACAGGCACCCGAACGTCGGTGAAAAACACTTCGTTCAGGTAGTGCCCACCATCCATAGAAATGATCGGGCGGCGCTCGATGCCTGGTGCGTTCAGGTCGATCAGCAGGAAACTGATGCCCTCCTGCTTTTTCACCTCTGTATTGGTGCGCACCAATGCGAAAATCCAATCGGCGTGATGGGCATGGCTTGTCCAGATTTTCTGGCCGTTGACGACATACTCATCGCCATCAAGAACGGCGCGGGTTTTCAGGCTGGCAAGGTCTGAACCTGAACCTGGTTCGGAATAGCCTTGGCACCAGAAGCGGTCACAATTCAGGATCTTCGGCAGATGCTCCTGCTTTTGCGCTTCGGTGCCGAAGGTGTAGATCACGGGGCCGACCATCATCAGGCCAAATGGGCTGAGACGCGGCGTGCTTACTGCCTGGGTTTCTTCCTCAAAAATATGCTTCTGCATCGGCGTCCAGCCGGTGCCGCCGTACTCGGCTGGCCAATTCGGTGCAATCCAGCCTTTCTTGTGAAGGATTTTGTGCCACGTCCGCGTATCTTCTTTGGAGACATATGACGGGGTCAGCTCGGATTGGCGCTGGATCTTTTCTGGCAGGTTCTCCGCGATGAACGCCCGCACTTCCTCGCGAAATGCTGCGTCTTCTGGTGAAAATTGCGCGTCCATATCTCTCTCCCTCATAACCCCAAACGAAAACGGGCGCGGCTCCGTTAGAAGCCACGCCCGCTAGTCTAGCCGTAGTTTACTGCTTCTTATAGTCAATCGCGACCAGCATGTCGGCGATTGCTGCCGTCGAGCTGGTGACCAAGGCGCTCGCGTCCTTGGCATTCAGGTAAACGATCGGCATTTTGATCGCGTCGCTGATTTTCTTCATTGCAGGATCCATTGAAGCTGCCTTCAGAGCTGCCTCCATCTTGGCGATAATTGCTGCATCCGTGCCCTTGGGGAATGCGACAACGGTTGGCGCATCCATGGCGACGCCTTTGTAGCCAAGCTCATCCAGCGTTGGCGTATCGGGATAGTTGCCAAGGCGCTTGGAGGACACGGCTGCCAGCGTTTTGATCTTGCCCGGATATCGCGACTGGATGCCGCCGGAATAGGCGAAGTCGACCTGGTTAGACAGCACCAGCTGTACCATGCCACGGCCACCCTTGGTCGGGATGTAATCAACGTTGATGCCTTCCTGCTTGGCAATGGCCTGCATAATGATCTTCGCCCCAGGGCTGAGCGACGCATACTTGATGCCGCCCTTTTCCTTCGCGAACTTCACAAGCCCAGCCATGTCATCATACGGGCGATCTTGTGGTGCTACCATGGACACCTGGAACTCTGTCAAAGCACCTGCATAGACATAGTCTTGGTTGGTGAATTTCAGCGCAGAATTGATCTGCGGGTTCAGCGTGATGCCAGTGACAGCGCCAAAGAAGAACGTGTCACCATCAGTTCCACTGCTCTTGAAGCTCTCCAGCGCGACGGCTTGACCGCCGCCTGGGCGGTTGATCACGTTGACCTGCTGGCCAAGTTCACGGGCCAGGATTTTGGAAAGCACACGGCCTTTCGTGTCCGTGCCGCCGCCTGCCTTGTAGCCGATCAGCATGGTGATTGGCTTCGTTGGCCAACTCGTGTCAGCCATGGCCGCGCTGGCAGCGATAGCGCCCGCTGCCGTCATTGCGACAGCAGCCGCAAAGCCTTTGAAAACATGTTTCATCTTTGGTCTTCTCCCTTGGTCGATTTATTGTTGTCTCAGTTGGTTTCCGCTTTAGCCATCTCTGCCATTTGCTTTCGTTGCAGCACTGTCAGCCGCCATACGCCAACAACGGCGAGTACAGCGAATACAATGGCGACAGGATGGTCGAGCAGTTCAGGTAGGTCCGTCACTAAGCCCAGTGACTGGCGCAGCGATAGTTCAAATGAAGGCCCGATTACGAAGCCGATCAGGAATGTCACAAACGAAAAATCATACTTCTTAGAGAAGAAGCCGATGATCCCGAAAACGATCATCACGCCGATGCCAAACGTGCCGCCGCCTTGCAGATAGGCGCCAATGCAGCACAGGAACACGACAATTGGCATGATCAGCGCCGGTGATATCCGTACGATCCGCGCAAACATGTTCTGGCCAAAATACCCGATAAACAGCAGCATAACGCTAGCCGCGAGCATGGAGACATAAACACCAAGGATAAGGTCCTTGTTCTCTAGGAACAGCAGTGGCCCAGGCGTGATGCCCTGAATGGTAAAAGCACCGATCAGAATGGCGGCGATCACACTGCCGGGAATGCCAATAGCGAATAGCGGCACTAGGCTGGCTGGAACGACGGCGTTATCCGCACTTTCCGCTGCGGCCACACCTTCAATGGCACCTGATTCCTCAAAATCCGCTCCACGCCCTGATGCGCGTCGTTCAGCGCCGTAGGACAGGAAAGAACCAACACTGGCCCCAAGTCCTGGCAAAATGCCAACCACGGTGCCAATCAACGAGCCACGCACAATTGGGCGGATACAGTTTTTCCAGTCTGCCAGGGTGACAATCTGGTCTTCGCGCTTGGATGACCCTTTCAGCAGGTCTGCCTCATCCGCAAGCCGCTGCCGCTGTCCGATCTGGATCATCATTTCAGAAAGCGCCAGCATGCCGATGGCGACGGGGATAAGCGGCAGGCCGTCGTAAAGCTCAATCAATCCGAATGTCAGCCGGGGTGATCCGGTTTCAATCTCCAGTCCCATACAAGAAATCAGGATCCCGAAGAGGCCTGCGATCAAGCCCTTGATCATGGAGCGCCCGGACAGACCAGCGATGAATACCATGGAGAAAGCCAGGATGGCCGTTAGTTCCACTGGCCCAATGCCCAGCGCATATTCCGCCAATTCTTGCGCGACCAGAATAAGCACGACTGTTGAGAACAGATCCCCCAATACGGACGCGAACAGGCCCATTTTCAGCGCCTTTTGCGCCTTACCTGCACGCGCCAGCGGATATCCCGCCATTGCCGTCGGCGTCGATGAAGGTTCGCCCGGCGTATTCAGCAGGATCGCGGATACAGCACTCCCCGCCGTGGAGCCTTTAGAGATGCCCACCAGGAATGCGATTGCCGACAAGGGCTCTAGGTAGAACGTTAGCGGGATCGCAACAGCCGTCGCCGTGCCTTTGCCTAGCCCAGGCAATGCGCCAACGAGATATCCAAGCGTCACCCCAAACAATATCCAGGCAATATTGCCGACAGCGAAGGCCGACCCAGCGACCGAATACAGCTCATCAAGCATGTCTGATCATCCAATCGCCGTGCCGAGTACTTCGTAGAAAAGCAGCCATGCACCGATCAGCAGAAAGGCCGGAATGCCAATCAGGAAATAAATGCGCCGTTCGCCCATAAAGAGCATGAGGCCCAAAATCAGTAGCCCAGCCGCCACCGCCGGGTTCACATATTTGAATTGCAGCACTGCGACACCTACAGCCACAATAACGGCAACCGATGAGATCCACTCCGCCTTCGGCACCGCCTGGCCTGCCGCTTTGCCGCGCTTGAGCTTACCCGCAGCTTGCAACGTCAACAGGACCGCTAGGCCCGTTATGCACACGGCACAAATCTGCGGCAGCAAAGCCGGCGAAATTGAAGCGTCGCCGCCATCGCTCGTTTGCGTAGGGATCAACACAAAGAGTGTGATGAGCCCAAACGCCATCAAGCCGATACCGGCATATAAGTCTGACTTTGGCATTCCCTGATATGTCCGCTGTTCTGGTTGTTGACCGAACTAGCGCAAAGCGTATCGTGCGACATTGCGGAATGTCCACAGTGGATGGAAAGGTGCCCCATGAACCCAATCTATGAATATTGCCGCTTCAAGACAGCACCCCGTGCACTGCATTCGGCGCCCGCGGCTGCTCGTGAGCGCTTGGCCGAACGGGCAAGAGCCAGCGGCGGCAAGCTCTTTGGATGCTGGCGCAGCGTTGTGGGGCTTGGCTTAGCGAGAGACGAAGGCATTGCCGTTACAAGCTGGGCCAGTGTGGCTGCAGCCAAAGCTGCAACACCTGTAGCGGACGCAGAATGTACTCTTCTTAAGGCTACGGTGCGCCCGCTCACAGACGCCGCACCAACCTATGAAGGCGTATATGTATTCCGGTGGTTCGATGTGGCGGAGGCCGAATGGCAAGACTTCTGCGATCTCTCCAACGCCGCGTGGCCGAACATGGAATCCGTTTTCGACGTCAACATCTGCGGCTTCTGGAAAAGCCTCGATACCAAACCTCCCGCGTCAAAAACCCTGCTACTAACCCGCTATGCCGACCTCTCGGTCTGGGAAGCTTCGCGTTGGTGGAATAAGCCAGTTGCAGCGGCCGACGCCTCTATGAGTCGCTTTAAGGCGCGCAATGAAATGATCGATGCAACAGTCGCTTACCCAGCACTTCCAATTTTCTAGTTCAACAACAAGAAGCAGCACACCCAGTTCGCGATGGCCAGAAAGATCACGCCGAAGCAATGGCTGACGCTGCTAACGGTGCAGCTCTGCACAGTGCTATTCGGCGCGACGGTCACCAGCGTCACGGTGATTCTGCCGCAGATGAAGGGTGCCCTTTCTGCCACAACAGACCAGATCGCCTGGATCCTCACGCTGAACCTCGTCGCCACCGCTGCAGCCACGCCGCTGACAGGTTGGCTGGCATCCAAGCTTGGCTGGCGCAAGCTAATGCTGGGCTCCGTTATCGGCTTCACTTTCGCTTCCGCTGCATGCGGGTTCGCGGATACGCTGGAAACACTGTTGGTTTTCCGGGTGATCCAAGGTGCATTTGGCGCACCAATCTTCCCGCTCGGTCAATCCATCATCCTGGCGCGATTCCACCGGGAACAGCATCCGATGGCGCTGATGATGTGGGGTGTCGGTGGCGTTATGGGGCCAATCTTAGGCCCGACCTTCGGTGGCATGGTCGCGGATGCATTGGATTGGCGCTGGGCGTTTTTCATGATGGTTCCGCTTGGCTTAG
Organism: uncultured Alphaproteobacteria bacterium; assembly: GCA_938083135.1. GTDB lineage: Bacteria > Pseudomonadota > Alphaproteobacteria > Bin95 > Bin95 > VMCJ01. The sequence goes on from CALLKY010000008.1 coordinate 50,972, forward strand.
CGGCCTGCGTTCCAATCATTTTATCTTTGAAAAACGAAGAGCAAGGCATTGGTAGGCGGTTCGATTTTATCGGATTCATCCTCATCGCTGTTGCCGTCGGCTCCATGCAATTGGTGTTCGATCGGGGGCAGCGGCTGGATTGGTTCGACTCGACCGAAATCATTATTGAGGCGTCACTCGCCGCCGCGTGCATCTACTTCTTCCTGGTCCACGCTAGTTTCGCGCGCGCACCCTTATTCGAGGCAGCGACCTTCAAAGATAGGAATCTTGTGCTCGGCGTCTGCTTCGCTCTGATTATGGGCATGTTGCAATACACGCCGATGGTCCTGTTCCCTTCCCTGCTACAGGACCTGCGCGGATATCCGGATTCTATCGTTGGCTATCTGATCGCTACCCGTGGCGTTGGCAATTTCTTGAGCTTCTTCGTCGTCGCGCAATGCACACGGCTCAATCCACGGGCAACATTGGCGGCGGGGCTTCTGATCCAAGCCGGGGCTGGTGTGTGGATGGGCCAGTTGGATATGAACATGACATCCGCCGATGTCATGTGGACCAATATCATCCACGGATTCGGATTCGGGCTGGCCTACACACCCATGGCCGTATTAGCGTTTTCGACGCTTGAACCACGGCTTTTAACCCAGGGTAATGCAATTTTTAGCCTGCTCAGAATGCTTGGCAGCAGCATCTTTATTTCAATAACGCTGGTCATTTTCGTGCAGTCAAGCGCCGGCGCATATGCCAATCTCTCCAGCTTGGTGACACCCTTCGACAGCGGACGCCTGGCACCCTGGATCGCGCAGTTTGGTGAGATAACAAGCCGGACATTTCAACAGCTTGCGGGCGAACAGGTCCGCCGGGAAGCCGCAATGATCGGCTATCTGAACGCCTTCCATCTGCTAACAATCATGCCGGCTTTGGCTGCTCCATTGGCATTCTGCTTCAAAGTCCGCCCTCGCGACGGATAGTAACCGATGCACCCTTTCGGTGGAAAACGTGGGGATAATTTGTGCACAGATGATAAATAATCCAGGAGCGTTTCAATCACCCTTGCGCTTACCCTATCGGTGAATTCATGGAGCGCGAATGATGCACGGCGAGACCAAAACCAAAGCCCGGAAATCAAACTCATTGCGGCTTGGCTTGGCGCTGTCTGTGATTGTATTCCTGGCGGCTGCAGCCAGCATCGCCAACCTGCCCTAGCGGCTGATCGCGCGCAAAACCTCGTTCTATTACTAGATGCGACTCTGACGCTGGCTAGGCAGAAGCGCCTATTTTGCTGGCTTGAACCAGCGGTGCGTTACACGGTCGCCAAGCTCAAACGCGAGTCGGCTGGCCATGCCGGCGCGGAGTTCCAAAATACCTGTTGTTGGCAAATCTGTGCCGCGTGCCGTCGTCGAATAGGGCGTTGCGTGCTCAATGACGTGAATGACACGGCCTTCCGCATCAATGAAAATCATATCAAGCGGTGCCGGGGTATTCTTCATCCAGAAGTACGCTGGGCCTGGCGGGACTTGCCGGAAGAGCATGCCTTCAAAAGCGGCAAGCCGTGGTCGCTTCATTAGCCCGCAAGCCTTTTCCTCCGCAGTCGCAGCAAGTTCGACAGTGAATTCCGTAACACCGCGTAAGGTTTCCACCGTTAACTGCTCTGTCTTGAGCTGTGGCTGCGGAGGGTTCTTACAAGCATAGGCGGGCACCGCGCTGAGCATGACAGCCAGGCAGATACCAGACAGGCTTAGGGATCGAAGTACTTTCATAACAGGCATTATAGCAAAGCATGTGTGAAGAATCTTGCTGATCGGTAACGTCTATTGCAGGGTTGTGCATCGGAGAATCCCCCATGACGACATTGCTCGCCATCGATGCTGGCACAACATCAACCCGCGCCCTCGCTTTTGACCTGACCGGTACGATTATCGGTGAGAGCCAGCGTGAGTTTACGCAGATCTACCCGCAACCGGGTTGGGTCGAACATGACGCTGAGGAAATCTGGCTGGAAACACAGCATTGTATCCGCGCTGTGCTCACCAGCCTGGGGCAGCAACCAGTCGCGATTGGCCTGACCAATCAACGGGAAACCGTGGTGATTTGGGAGCGTGCATCGGGCCGCCCCATCGCTAACGCAATCGTCTGGCAGGACAGGCGTACTGCAAGCCAATGCCGCAGCCTCGCCCAAGCGGGCCATGAGACGGAAGTGACTGAGAAAACCGGCCTCGTGCTGGACCCCTATTTTTCCGCGACAAAGATTGCCTGGATTCTGGACAATACACCGGGCGCCCGCGCTAAAGCCGATGCTGGCGATCTGGCGTTCGGCACAATTGATAGCTGGTTGCTTTGGCGGCTGACGGCAGGCGGCGTGCATGCAACGGATGCAACGAATGCAGCCCGCACATCCCTCTACAAAATCCGCGAAGGTCGCTGGGATGAGGCGCTTTGCAGGATATTCAACGTGCCGATGGGCATGCTGCCGGAGGTACGCGACAGCGCTGGCGATTTTGGCCGGACGGATAAGGCTGCGATTGGTGCTGAGTTACCGATTCTAGGCATTGCCGGCGACCAGCAGGCCGCAACCGTCGGCCAGGCCTGCTTTGCTCCCGGCGATGTCAAAAGCACCTATGGCACGGGCTGCTTTGCGTTGGTCAACACTGGAACAACGCTTCAAACGAGCCAAAACCGGCTACTTGGCACAATCGCCTACAGGATCAATGGTGAGACGACTTATGCGCTGGAGGGCTCAATATTTGCCGCGGGCGCTGCCGTCCAATGGCTGCGTGATGGCCTGAAGGTTGTCCGGTCAGCACTGGAAGCCGAAGCCATGACAAAATCACTCGCAAGCAATCAAGGCGTTTATATGGTTCCAGCCTTCGCTGGCCTCGGCGCGCCATGGTGGGACGCAGAAGCCCGTGGAGCCATTTTTGGCCTGACACGCGATACAGGCCCAGAGCAGCTCGCCCGCGCCGCATTGGAAGCCGTTGGCTACCAAACAGCAGACCTGCTCGATGCCATTGGCGCTGACGGGGCTAAAGTCATGGCCCTTCGGGTCGATGGTGGGGTGACCCGAAATGACTGGGCGATGCAGTTTCTGAGCGACATCCTGGCGATCCCTGTAGAGCGCCCGAAGGTGACCGAGACCACTGCTTGGGGTGCAGCCATGCTTGCAGGCCTTGCCGCCGGCGCATTTGAAAGCCTTGAAGATGCAGGCCACCGCTGGCGCGCCGACCACCGTTTCGAGCCAAACATGGATAAGGCGGACCGTATTCGCCTCCTCGCTGGATGGCGCGATGCCTTGGAACGCACGCTGACTGATGCAGCGGCCCGCAGGCCCAATTAGTCGTCAATGATCACCTTCTCTTCGACGACGTAGGTTTTGATTGCGCCAATGAACTCAGCGCCATCTGCGAACAGGCGTTTTGCCTGATCAGACTGGATCGCTTGTTCCATTGTCTCCACAGAAGTGGCTCGGGAAATTTGAACAACGGGGTCTGGTTTTATAAGTGGATCCCAGCCCTTGTTATGCCGCCGCCTTGATTGGCGTCAGCGCATTGAAGTAGGCCTGATCTGGTGTTTGTCCGTCAAGCGATGAATGTGG
>CALLKY010000009.1 GCA_938083135.1 uncultured Alphaproteobacteria bacterium
CGCCGAGTTGCGCTTCCTGCCGCCCTACAGCCCGGACTTCAACCCAATCGAGCTGGCGTTCTCCAAGATCAAAACATTCCTCAGAAAAGCCGCCGCCCGTAATCTCCCAGATCTCTGGGACGCCATCCGAGACGCCATCGATGACCTCACGCCAAACGACTGCAGGAGCTACTTCACAGCTGCAGGCTATGAACCAGAATGATGGGAATCTGCTCTAACGGCAAAGTATGGCTGATCTATCGCCAACCGCAGTCCATGGGTGCAGCCCACGGCATGGCCGTCAACGCGCCTGAAACGATGAAGGTCGCTAAAGTCCTGGATGCACTGACAAACGCTGCTATCAAGCAGTAACGCGCTAGGCTGCTTTCTTACCCGCGTCCAGGGGATCATACCCCAGGACCGGGCGCAGCCAGCGCTCGACGTCCACGATGTCCATGCCTTTGCGCTGGGCATAGTCTTCAACCTGATCCCGCTCGATCCTGGAGACGCCGAAATAGCTGGCGTCAGGATGGGCAAAATACCAGCCTGATACAGCCGCACCCGGCTGCATGGCAAAGCTCTCGGTAAGCGTTATGCCAGCGGCTTCCGGCGCATTCAGCAGGCGGAACAGTGTCGCTTTCTCCGTATGATCGGGGCAAGCCGGGTATCCCGGTGCCGGACGGATGCCCTTGTAGCGCTCGCGGACTAATTCCTCATTCGAGAAGCTTTCATCTGGCGCATAGCCCCATAATTCCTGGCGCACCCGCTCATGCATGCGCTCCGCGAACGCTTCGGCAAGCCGGTCGGCCAAAGCTTTCAGTAGGATGCTGTTGTAGTCGTCATGATCTGCCTCATAGGCTTTGGCCAGCGATTCAGCCTCTGCGCCTGATGTAACGGCAAACCCGCCCATATAGTCCGCAATGCCAGAACCGGATTCCGCAACGAAATCGGCCAGGCAATCATATGGCCTGTCATCCCGCTTCAGCACTTGCTGGCGGAGGCAACGAATGTGCTCCAGCACATCGCCGCGTTCCTCGTCCTGATAGAGCGCAATGTCATCCCCAACCCGCTGAGCAGGCCAGAAACCGATGACAGCGCGCGGTGTTAACAGCTTTTCGTTGACGATCCGATCCAACATCGCCTGCGCGTCTTTGAATAGCGAACGAGCAGCCTCCCCAACAACACTGTCCTCCAGGATGCGCGGATAGGTTCCGGCAAGTTCCCAGGTGCGGAAGAATGGCGTCCAGTCGATACGCCCGACCAATTCTTCTAGCGGATAATCATCGAACGCCCGGGTCCCAAGGAAGCTTGGCGTTTGCGGCGTGTAGTTATCCCAGGAGACAGCCCGGGGCCGGCCACGGGCTTCCGCCAGCGGCACTTTGCGGACAGTCTTGCCGCCTGCCCTGGCGGCGCGGATGCCTTCATATTCAGTGCGAACGTCCGCGGCAAAGTCAGTCGACTGCTCATCAGACAGCAGTGCGGAACAGACGCCCACAGCGCGGGACGCATCGAGCACGTGCACAACGGGCTTCTCGTAAGCAGGCTCAATCCGCAGCGCTGTGTGCGCCTTGGATGTCGTGGCACCGCCAATCAGCAGCGGCACATGGAAATCCTGGCGCTGCATTTCAGCGGCGACATTGACCATCTCATCCAGGGACGGCGTGATCAGGCCAGAAAGGCCGATGATGTCGGCTTGTTCGCGCTTCGCCGTTTCCAGAATTTTCTCAACTGGCGTCATAACACCAAGGTCTATCACCCTGTAGTTATTACATTGCAACACGACGCCGACGATGTTCTTGCCGATATCATGAACATCACCTTTGACAGTCGCCAGGACGATGGCACCAGCGTCTTTGGCGTCGCCCTCCTGCTTCCCAGCCTCAATATAAGGTGTGAGATATGCGACGGCCTGCTTCATCACACGGGCGGATTTCACCACCTGGGGCAGAAACATCTTGCCAGCGCCGAACAGGTCACCAACGACATTCATCCCGGCCATCAGCGGGCCTTCAATCACATCCAGCGGACGGGTCGCCCTTGCGCGCGCTTCCTCCGTATCGGCCTCGACATAGGTGTTGACACCCCGGACGAGGGCAAGCTCCAAGCGCTTCTCGACCGGCTCATCGCGCCAGGCAAGGTCCTCCTGGAAGCCAGCCTTGCCCTTACCGCCCCGGAACCGCTCAGCGATCTCCAGCAGCCGCTCTGTGCCATCTGCGCGGCGGTTAAGGATGACATCCTCCACCCGCTCGCGGAGTTCAGGCTCTATATCGTCATAAACGTCCAGCTGCCCGGCATTGACGATGCCCATGTCCATGCCAGCCTGGATCGCGTGATACAGGAAGACAGAATGCATGGCCCGACGGACAATCTCATTGCCCCGAAATGAGAATGAAACGTTCGAAAGGCCGCCTGAAACATGCACCAACGGCATTTTCTGCTTGATCTGCCGTGTCGCTTCAATGAAGGCGACGGCGTAGTCATCATGCTCCGCAATACCCGTCGCAACGGCGAAAATATTGGGATCAAAAATGATGTCTTCTGGCGGGAAGCCAACCTCTTCCACCAGCAGCTTGTAGGCGCGGGCACAGATATCCACCTTGCGCTCAATGGTGTCCGCCTGTCCCGTCTCATCAAACGCCATCACAACAACGGCGGCACCATAGCGGCGACATGCGCGGGCTTGCTCCAGGAACGGCGCTTCGCCTTCTTTCATGCTGATTGAGTTGACGATGGACTTGCCTTGAACACATTTCAGCCCGGCCTCGATCACAGACCATTTGGAGCTGTCGATCATGATCGGGACGGTCGCAATATCGGGTTCTGAAGCGATCAGGTTGAGGAAGGTTTTCATGGCTGCTTCAGAATCAAGCAGGCCTTCGTCCATATTGATGTCAATGATCAGCGCGCCGTTCAGCACCTGTTGACGCGCCACATCAAGTGCAGCGTCGTAATCATCTGACATAATGAGTTTTTTGAAACGAGCAGACCCTGTAATATTGGTCCGCTCACCGACATTGATGAAAGTAGGCTGCATTGTGGTTACGCCGCTGCTACGAAGGGCTCAAGGCCGGAAAGACGAAGGCGCTTTGGCAAGCCCGGCATCTGGCGGGGCTTCTTACCGGCGACCGCATCCGCGATGGCGCGAATATGGTCTGGAGTTGTGCCGCAACATCCGCCAACAATGTTCACGAGCCCTGAATCAGCCCATTCTTGCAGATGCGCCGCCGTTTCATCTGGCTGCTCATCATATCCGCCTAAGTCATTGGGAAGTCCTGCATTTGGATAGGCAGAGACGGCAACATCCGCAACCCGTCCAATCGCAGCAATATGCGGTCGAAGCTGCTCCGCCCCAAGCGCGCAATTGAAGCCGACACTGAACGGCTCAGCATGCATGATCGAGTGCCAGAACGCTTCCGGCGTCTGCCCCGACAAAGTGCGGCCAGACATATCGGTAATTGTGCCAGACACCATGATTGGCGTGTGGCGACCAATGTCATCCTCAAGCGCTTTCAGGGCGTAGATGGCGGCTTTGGCATTTAGGGTATCGAACACGGTTTCGACCAGGAACAGGTCAACGCCACCTTCCAGCAGCGCCCGCGCCTGTTCGGAATAGGCATCAACCAGCGTATCGAAATCAACGTTCCGATGGCCCGGATCATTCACATCTGGCGAGATTGAGGCAGTTCGGTTCGTTGGCCCCATGGCCCCCGCAACAAACCGCGGCTTCTCATCCGTTGAGGAGGCATCAGCAGCAGCCCGCGCTAATCTAGCACCATCCAGATTGATTGCGGCCACATGGGCTTCCATGCCGTAGTCAGCCTGGGCGATGGAGGTAGCGTTGAAGGTATTGGTCTTCACGATGTCCGCACCGGCATCCAGGTACTGGTCATGGATATCGCGGATTGCAAGCGGCTGCGTTAAATTCAAAAGATCATTATCGCCTTGAAGTGATTGATTCCAAGTTTGAAATCTGTCACCCCGAAACTGGTCTTCGTCATATTTCAGGTTCTGGATCATGGTGCCCATAGCACCATCAATCACCAGCACCTGTTCAGCCGCCGCTGCGCGTAACCGAGCGATCCGATCTTCTGGATTTTGCATTTCCGCACTCCCTTAAGCGCGCTGGTTATAGCACAATATCCATATAAGCATATCTTTATATAGTTTCTAGCAGCGGACGATTTTCCGCTTAATCCGCCCTTTCGGAAACAGACCGCTTTAGCTTTTCTGCGGTTGATAGAATGAGATGAGATCAGACTCTATGATCTGCCAGATCACAATCGTCATCACGAGCCCGCCAATTGTGGCGATCAGCGCTTTCAGCTTGAGACGAGGTTTGGCTGGCGCGCTTTCAGCATGGCCAACCTCTGGGTTCTCCAATGGCCTGGCACCAAACGGCAGCGCCATGAAAAAGCAAAACCACCAGCAAAGAACGTATACGACGACTGCGCCCGCAATGGACATGGGATGGTCCTTATTGTGTGAGTGGTTCAAGGCGATAAAGCGCGCCATCGCCCGCATCCGTCAACAGATACACCAGACCGTCCGGCCCAACCGAGACCTCTCGGATGCGGCCAATCGCGCCTTTCAGCAACCGCTCCTCACCAACAACCTTATCACCATCCAATGTCAGCCGTGCCAGGAGTTGCGCGCGCAGCGCACCAACAAACAGACTGTTCTTCCAACCAGGAAACGCCGCGCCATTGTAAAACGCCATTCCAGACGGCGCGATGGAAGGGACCCAAACATGCAGCGGAGACTCAAATCCTGGCCCGGTTCCACTCGCCGCAATCTCGCCGCCTGAATATTCGCGCCCAAACGTGACACGCGGCCAACCGTAATTTCGGCCCGATTTCAGCAGATTGACCTCATCCCCACCCTTCGGCCCATGCTCATGCGCCCAAAGAACGCCGGTCACAGGATGCACATCTAGCCCTTGCGGATTGCGATGACCGGAACTGAACAGTTCAGGCTTGCCGCCCGACGGAATTCTGTAGACTGAACCCGCCGGATCGGCCTTGTTCTGCGCGCGCTCACGGGCACCACGGTCGCCAAAGGTCGCGTACAGTGCGCCATCAGGCCCAAACCGTAGCCTACCGCCGAAATGCACTGGGCTGCCGGATCGGGGAGCGGCCTCGAACAGAACATTCACACCCGTAACGCGCCCGCCAGCCAAAGTCGCAGAGGCGATCCGCGTGGCTGCTCCGCCATTCCCGGCATAGGCGTAGGACATGACAATCTGCCCGGTCTTCGCGAAATCCGGCGTTGGCTTAACGTCAAACAGACCGCCTTGACCGTAATCAGCCACATTTGGCAGGCCAGCGACAGACCGTGCGCGCGTCTCACCCGGCCGCCAACGTAGCAATCCGCCGGGCCGCAGACCGATCAGGGCTTCACCATCGGGCAACCACGCCATGGACCACGGGTGATCCAGGTTCGACAGTAGCTGCACCACCCGGAATGACGCCGATTGGCTATCAACGCGCTCAACAACAGTCTCAGCCGAAGCCACTTGGACCATCCCAATCGCCGCCAGTAGAGCGCCAGCCAATCGCATCTTCAGCATATCTCGTCTCCCACCGTCATTCCCTGTGCGTATTTAGATAGAGATGTGGCGCGCTGACCGCCATGACAAGCTTATGGGCGCGGTAACGCAATTTCGCTAGCGAGCAGGTCTCACCCGCTCGTTATCGGCAGGAAATATACCGGGGCACGGCGCGCGCCATCGCCGTTGCAGCGCATAGTTTGGTTGACTTTCAACTGCAAGAACCGGGAATAGCGTTGACGTTGGCGCTTTTGCTTGGTGCGGCGGCGGCGCAAGCCGATGGACGAAGCGGCACCGGTTAGCCCGGCTTTAACTGACGAGCGGTAGACTGTTTAAAATCCCCATTCACTCGCCGATGGACCCGCTGTCATGCGTCTAAAGACCGTCTTCGCCGCCACTCTGCTCCTTACCGTGACAGCCAGCCTGCCAGCAGCGGGCGAGGACCTCCGTTATTGTGATCATGGCAAGCAGCTATCGCGGCAAAGGCAGCATGCTGAAGCAATCCGCTACTTCAATCATTGTATTCAAGCGGGCCGGCTTTCAGCACCTTCCATGGTCTCTGCTCTGTTGAAGCGTGGGAAGTCACTGGCGCTGACGCAGCAGCTAGACTACGCAATTCGCGATTTCACAGCTGCTATTCAGTACGCGCCAAATTCCGCCGCTGCCTACCACAATCGCGGTGTCGCTTACGCAAAGGCGAGCCGTATGGACGAAGCCTTGGCTGATCTTAGCAAGGCGATCCAACTGGCCCCACAGGAGCCGTCCTCCTACCTTGGCCGCGCTGTTATTTATAAAGCGCGCGGAGATGAGAAGCTGGCGGCCAATGACGCAGCAATCGCAAAGCGCCTCGCTCAAGGCGGCTAAAGGCTCCCTCAATTATCATTGATTTACCCCTGCGATTTCGCCCGGCAGTATAGGCGGAACGATGTATGGGGATTCACGGTCAATGCGCGCTGCTTGGTATGATGAAAACGGTCCAGCCAATAAGGTCCTGAAGCTGGGCGATATGCCCACGCCAGAAGCCGGGCCAGGTGAAGTCCGCGTCCGTGTCATGGCGTCTGGCATCAACCCTGCAGACGTAAAGCTCAGGTCTGGCACGTCCAACTATGGTTTCGCCTATCCGCGTGTGACCCCAAATAGCGATGGTGCTGGTGTAATTGACCAGATCGGCCCAGACGTTCCGCCGAGCTGGATGGGCAAGCGGGTTTGGCTCTTCAATGGCCAACGCGTTGGGCGGGCATTTGGGACGGGGGCTGAATATATCGCGCTCTCCGCCAATCTCGTAACCCCCCTCCCCGACCATGTGAGTTTCGCCGAAGGGGCGACCCTCGGCATTCCCGGCATGACGGCCTATCACGCTGTATTTGGCGACGGGCCGGTTGCTGGCAAAACGGTTCTGGTGACCGGTGGTGCGGGTGCCGTCGGCTTCTATGCCGTCGCCCTTGCTGCATGGGGTGGTGCACGGGTGCTGGCGACCGTAAGCGGACCAGAAAAAGCAGCTCGAGCGATCAGCGGCGGCGCTGAGGCAACGATTAATTATCGCGAAGAGGACGTTGCAGAACGGGTGATGGCGCTGACGGACGGTGCTGGCGCAGATCGCGTCGTATCTGTCGATTTTGGCGGTGACATGAAATGGTTGCCAGATGCCGTAGCGCTCAATGGCTCCGTCTCGACCTATGCTTCAGACGGTGACCGGATGCCGGCGCTCCCTGTTCACAAATTCATGCGCCGCAATATCCTAATCCGTCCATTCATCTTGAATTCTTTGACCCAAGACACCCTAAACCGCACCCGCTTTGGCATGTTACGCTGGACCCAGGATAAGCCAGCCGCTCTCCGCCCCATTGGCGGGCGCTTCCCATTGGAAGACATCGTAGCCGCCCATGAAGCCGTGGAAGCTGGTGAGAAGTTCGGCACGGTTGTCGTTGAACCCAATGGAGACAGCACATCATGAGCAAGGTTCTTACCGTCGGCATCGGCGGGTTCGGTGCGGTTGGCCGCAAGGTCGCAGAAGCACTGGACAAGGGCGCACATGGCCTTCGCCTTGCCGCCATCTCCGCCCGCGATCACGACAAAGCCAAGCGGAACATGGCTGGGTTTACAACAGAGGTTCCGATTGTCGGCCTGGCAGACCTCGCGGAGTGCGATATCGTTGTTGAAGGCCTGCCCGCCGCTGTGTTCGACGAGATAGCGCTGCCTGCAATTGAAGCCGGGCGCATTTTCGTACCGACAAGTGTTGGCCAAATTCTGCCGCGGATGCACTTGGTGGATCGCGCCCAAGAAACGGGTGCCCGCATCGTTGCTCCAACCGGCGCTCTGCTTGGCCTAGACGCAGTGCGCGCAGCAGCCGAAGGCGTCATTCATTCCGTCACGATGATTACCCGCAAACCGCCAAACGGGCTGGAAGGCGCGCCGCATCTGGTCAACAACAACATCTCTGTTGAAGGGCTTAACGTTGCGAAACTCGTGTTCGAAGGCTCCGCCAGGGAGGGGGCTATTGGCTTTCCGGCGAATGTGAATGTCGCTGCAGCACTAGCGCTCGCCGGGATCGGAGCCGACGAAACCAAGCTGCAAATCTGGGCGGACCCAGAGGTTGACCGCAACATGCACCGCATAGAAGTGGAGGCTGATAGCTGCCGCTTTACGCTCGAAATTGCAAATGTGCCATCTGAAGAAAATCCGCGCACAGGTAAGAATACCGCACTCAGCGTTCTCACATGCCTCAAGGGCCTCGTGTCGCCGCTGAAAGTTGGAAGCTGAGCACAGCCCCAAAGCGCTAAGCCCTCTGCCCCGTCGCGTTTAACGCTTCGAAAAGGTTTCCTGGCCCCAAAGCTACTTCCGTTTGGGGACGATAGGGTATGAGTGAAAGCTATGAAGCGTGGCGCGCGATTGACGGTGCCGGTGACCATCCCACTAACGAAAATTGGGGCAAAACTGACGCGCTCGAAGTGCGGCTGACGGATGCCGATGCAGACGCCTATGGCGGATTAGCAGGCGGCGACCGACCCAATCCGCGCGCGATCTCAAATGTTGTCAGCCGCCAAGCTGAAGACACAGCAACTGATGCAGGCTTCAGCGACATGCTTTGGTCTTGGGGCCAGTTCGTGGACCATGACCTGGACCTGACCGGAGAGGGCGAAGAAGCAGCCCCGATCGCAGTGCCGCAAGGCGATCCAGAGTTTGATCCGTTTGGAACTGGTGAAGCGACGATTGGCTTTCATCGTTCAAACCACACAGACATCGGCGGCGAGCGCGCATATGGCAATGAGATAACGTCCTTTTGGACGCCTCCATGGTCTATGGTTCCAGCGAAGATCAGCATGCCGCCATCCGTGGCGACGGCGGCAAAATGCTGCTCGATGATGATGGTTTTCTACCCAAAGACAGCGCCGGCCAATATATGGGTGGTGACGTTCGGTCTGGCGAGAATGTGGGCCTAACAAGCCTCCATACCGTCTTTGCACGTGAGCATAATCGCATCGTTGATGAACTTGCGGATCGTGACCCTGACTTGAGCGACGATGCGCTCTACACCTTGGCGCGCCGGGTCGTCGAAACCGAAATTCAGAAGATCACCTATGATGAGTTCCTGCCCAAAATTCTGGGCGAGGGCGCGCTTGGCGATTATGCAGGCTTTGATGCAGACGTGAATCCAACCATCAGCGTCGAATTCTCCACTGCCGCGTTCCGTTTTGGACACACATTGCTATCCCCCACCATTCAACGGCTGGCCGAAAATGGCGGCGACGCAGCAGATGCATTGGAGTTGCGGGAAGCATTCTTTAATCCAGCAGCGTTCGCAGAAACCGGTGTTGACCCAATCCTTCGCGGGTTAGCAGACGGAAAATCACAAGCCTATGACCCGATGCTGGTAGAGGACGTTCGCTCGTTCCTGTTTGGTGCACCGGGCCAGGGCGGGTTTGATTTGGCCTCCCTTAACATTCAGCGTGGTCGGGACCACGGACTGCAGAGCTACAATGACATGCGGGAAGCGCTTGGGCTGGACCGTAAAGCAAGCTTTGCCGAAATCTCATCGAACCCAGATATTGCAGCCCGCCTGGAAGAAGCCTACGGCGATGTTGATCTGATTGACGCCTGGGTTGGCGGCTTGGCTGAAGATAGTTTCGGCGGCGGTCTGGTCGGTGAATTGTTCCATCTCATCATCGCAGATCAGTTTGAACGGGTTCGCGCAGGCGACAAATTCTGGGGCGAGAACAACCCACTGCCAGACGTCGCACAAGGCATCGGCCTCAATTCTCTCAGCGAGATCGTTAAGGCCAATACCAACATCGAAGCCCTGCAGGATGATATTTTCCTAAGCTATGACCGCCAAGGCGGTGGTGATGGCGACGATTGGATCATTGGCAGCCAAGATCGCGACCTCCTCACTGGCGGTGACGGTGATGACGGCCTGTTTGGTCGCGATCATGACGATCATCTAGAGGGCGGCAAAGGCGATGATACGCTGAATGGCGGTGCAGGCGACGACGTGATCTATGGCGGGGCTGGCGACGATAGCATCCGTGGTGCGGTTGGCGATGATGAAGCCATTGGCGGTGCCGGCCATGACTGGATCGCAGGTGGGTCGGGCAACGACGTCATCAAAGGCGGCGCTGGTCACGATGAACTCTTTGGTCAAAACGGTGATGATGTCATTTCCGGCGGCTCAGGGTTTGACCTAATCTTCGGTGGCGCTGACGATGACACGCTTTCTGGCGGCGCAGGTGGCGACAAGCTGGTCGGCGGTTACGGCGCAGATCGTCTAAATGGCGGCAACGGCGAAGACGAACTCTTCGGCGGCTCCGGCGAAGACAGCCTTAATGGTGGCGCAGACAACGATAAACTCTATGGCCAGAATGGTCATGATGACCTCGCTGGCGGCAAAGGAGATGACTACTTGCGCGGCGGCGCTGGTGACGATCATCTTGAAGGCGGAGCGGGCGACGATACCCTGCGCGGCGACTATGGCAACGACATTTATGTCTTTGGCAAGGACTTCGGCAACGATGTTGTGTCGGGCTTTAGTGAGGGCGACACACTCGAATTTCATGGGCTGACGTTAGAAAACCTGCATATCAGCAGCGGCAATAACGTCACGATCTCCGCTGGTGATCAGGGCTCAGTCAAACTTCTAGGTGTCCATGCCGATGACCTGGATCACGGCGCGCTTGTATTCCTAGACGCATAAGGTCTTGCCCCGCTACCATCGGTACTTAGACCCGATGGTAGCGGAGGCTAGATCATCTCTGTTTCATTCCCATTTCATGAGCTCAGGCGGGCTGCATGGAACCTTGCAAGCGACAATGTTCGCGCGGGCGAGGACGTACTGATTGTCTCAAGCTCTGATCAGAACCCGGCATTGACGGATGCCCTCGCCGCCGCATGTGATGCAGCAGGCGCTGGCACAGTGACCGCAGCCGTTATCGCATCCCCAGCGGATATGACGGACTACCACCATCCAACCCCCGTCATTGCCGCCGTCGAGCGCGCAGACTTGACCATCGTCGCAACCACCATCCGTTTCCCCCGCGCGTATGATGATTTGAGCGAGGCGCTTTATGCCGCTGGCAAACGCCAAGTGCTTATCAACAACGCGCCGCTGGAGGATTTCACCCGTGGTGCAGCATTGGCGGAACCGAAGGCGCTGCGTGCCTCAACACATGCGCTGGCAAAGGCTGTATCCAACGCCAAGCAGGTCCGTGTCACATCACCCAATGGAACGGATTTAACTGTTGGCGTCTGCCGCCCCTGCCTGCCTTTAACAGGCCATGCAGAAGATGATACCGGCTTCGGCTCCTTTCCCAGTGGCGAAGCAATGTCTTCACCAGAAGAAGGCACAGCGTGCGGTACTTTCGTCGCCGATGCCTTTGGTCAGGTTGTCTACCTGGGCGGCGGCGGACCGCAGCTTGGTCTTCTGGAAGACCCAATCCGCATGACCTTTGAAGCCGGGCGGCTTACTGATCTTACCGGCGGGGCCGCCGCCCGCAGACTGCAAGCGATCCTGGATGCGGCGGATGATCAGGCCTTAAATCTCGGTGAGCTTGGCCTCGGTACCAATCCCGCAGCCCGGGATATCGGCCATGTGGAGAATAAGTTCCGGCGCGACACAGCCCATATCGCACTTGGCGACAATCATTTGATCGGCTGGCGGGGCGCAGATATTTACGGCGGCACGATCGTCAGCAACCGACATATCGACCTGGTAGCAAACGGCATTACCATTCACATTGACGGCACGGCTTGGCAGTTCTGATGAGCCGCCACTGCCCTTTGACCTAAGGAGACTGACCCCATGGCGATCTACGAAATGCGCACCTACACGCTCTATGTCGGCAAGATGGCAGAAGCGACCGAGCTCTATCAAAAACATGGCTTCCCAGCGCTGGAAGCTGGTGGTCACGACAAGAAGCTTGTTGGTTACTTCCAGGGCGACACTGGCATGATCAACCAGCTTACGCATATCTGGAAATTTGATGATGATGCAGACCGCCGGGCACACTGGGCGGCTGTATTCTCCAGCCGCGCGTTCATGGAAGATTTCGCCGCGAAGTTCCGGCCATTGGTCATGTCCCAGGAAGTGAAGCTCATGAACCCTGCCCCCTGGGGCCCGCATCCTTGACTGGCACAACTCGGCAGCTGGGTGAATTCGTTTGCCGAACGAAAACACGTGATCTGCCGCAAGACGTGCAGGAGGAATCCCGACGCGCTTTCCTAAATATCGCAGGCTGCATGCTCGGTGGTGCCCACCATGATGCCGTCGAGCGCACGTTCCAAACCGTGATGCCTCTGAGCGGTGGCCCGCAAGCGCATGTTATTGGGCGCACCGAGACCCTGAGCCTCCTCGATGCCGCCATGGTGAACTGCCAAGCCTCCGCCGCCCATGCCTTCGATGACACCCATCTGGCGACAGTCATCCATCCTGCAGGGCCAATCGCTGGGCCTTTACTGGCCGAAGCTGAACGGAACGCGACGACCGGTGCAGACTTCCTAGCCGCCTTAGCCATCGGTATCGAAGTCGCTTGCCGGGCTGCCAGCATGCTCATGACCCCGCCGGCCGAGCCTGAACTTGGCTGGTATATGTCGGGCATCGCCTGCCCCATAGGTGCGGCTGCTGCCATCGCACGCCTGCGCGGTCTTTCCGAAGATCAGACAGTGATGGCGCTTGGCCTTGCCGCCACGGAGTCCGCCGGGTTCAGGCAAACCCATGGCAGCATGTGCACCAGCCTTGTCCCAGCCCAGGCAGCACGGGCGGGATATTTGGCGGCACTTCTGGCCGAACAGGGCGTCACTGCGAAAGAGGAAACCTTGGAGGGCGCTCGCGGCTTCGCAGATAGCTTCGCCGCCAAAGCCCACCTGCCCCACGCCACAGATGGCCTTGGCGAGCGATGGGAAATGCTGGCCAATATGGCAAAGCCCTATCCATGCGGCATTGTCATCCATCCGGCCTTAGACGGATGCCTGGAGATCACACGGCAACCCGGCTTCAACGCCGTAAAGATCACCCAGGTGAGCCTGTTAGTTGATCCACTCTGCCTCTATCTCTGCGACAGGCCAACGCCGCCGGATAGCCAGCTTGCACAGGTCAGTCTGCAACATTGGGTTTCTGCCACATTGGTTCGAGGTGCTGCTGGCATAGCTGAAGGCAATGAAGCTTCCGTGGCTGATCCTGCTATTCAGGCAGTGCGCGGACGGATTGAGGCCGGGCCAGACGAAAACGTTGGCCGTGCAGGCGCCATCGTGCGCGTTGAGCAGTCGGACGGCGCAAGCTTTGAACACCATGTCGATCACGGCATCGGCAGCTTAGAACGCCCAATGTCGCCAGCCCAGCTTGACGCGAAGTTTTTAGCGCAGGCGCTGATAACGCTGCCAGAGGCGCGGGCTACGGCGGTGCTTCAGCGGTGCAAAGATATGCCACAGCTCAAAAATGCGGCTGAAGTGATGATGGTCTGAGATCTATTATGGGGCAGGCGCCCCCCTCACCCAACCTCTCCCCCCTTTGGGGGCGAGGAGTTCCGGTGGTGGCGTTGCTCCATTTTCTCCCTCTAACCAAATCTCAAATACAAGCTGTAACCGCCGCCACGCATTCTCCTCTCCACCCAGCGGGGGGAGAGGGACAGGGTGAGGGGGGCGCCTGCGGCCTCCCTACCGCCCTTTCCATTGCGCCGGGCGCTTCTCCGCAAATGCCTTCGGTCCTTCTTGCCCATCCTCAGTCTGCCGCAGCCGCATCTGCATGCTTTCTTCAAGCCGCAACCCATCCTGCAGTGAAATATACTGTGCACGGACGGATAGTTCTTTGATGGCGCGCTGGGCCAAGGGTGCCATTGTCGTCAGCTCCGCCGCCCGTTCCATGGCGACATCCATCACCGTGTCGTGGGGCACGACCTCATTGATGAGACCGAAATGCAGCGCGCGCTCGGCGGAGAGGCGTCTGCCGAGCAGCAGCACTTCCATCGCGATTGGATAGGGCAATTGGCGGATGGTGCGTTGGGTGCCACCATTGCCCGGCAGGATTCCGCGCTTCACTTCTGACAGATCAAACATCGTGTGTTCGGAGGCGATGCGGATATCTGTCGCCAGCAGCAGCGTCATGCCGCCCGCAAGGCAGAGACCGTTTACCGCCGCTACCACAGGTTTCCACACTTCGAGGCCGCGGTTCAGGATCTGATCCCGCTGCGTCTGCCAGAACTGCCATGGCTCTAGCTGGTTAGATCCCATGGCCTTCAAATCAGCACCCGCCGTGAATATCTGGCGTTCTGGCGGGCGGTTCGGTTGCGGCGCGCCAGTGACGACCGCCACCCAAATATCGGGGTTATCGCGCACCTCCACCCAGCTTTCGGAAAGCGCCTTGTACATATCTGGCGACATGGCGTTCAGTGCTTCAGGGCGATTGATCCTGATCTTGGCGATATGGTCCTGGACGTCGAAATCAATGGGCATGTGAGCCTCCGCTAAGCCAGTTCAAAGGTGAGGACAGCGCGTTCATCATCGACCTGCTTGATCGCTGGCCGCACGTGCGCGCCAATTTCTGGCTCCCCATCTAAGCCCAGCATTGCACCTAGAATGCGTGGGCCATCATCCAACTGTACGATAGCAACCACATAAGGCAGATGGTCCTTGAACGCGGCGTTGTAGAGCTGGTGCACCTCGATGAACGAATAGATTTCGCCCTCACCTGTGCTTGGTTTCCAGGCAATATCTGTCGACCCGCAGGCGTAGCAGAAGCTCTCGGATGGGTGCTGGCGTGCGCCGCAGGACCCGCAAGTTTGCAGGCGAACTTCGCCCACATTTAACCCTTCCCAATAGGGCGCATTCAAATCCGTGATTTCGGGCAATAAGTCTTTGAAACCTTCGAAGCTCATAGCTCTATGCTCCCACGTTCGAAAGGATCATCGCGGCATGGGTCGTCATGATGCCGCCTTGTTGGCTGACCATGCCAGTCTCACAGTCTTTGACCTGCCGCTCGCCGCATTGACCGCGCAATTGGCGCACGGCTTCGATCACAAGCTGGGTGCCGGGCATACCCGTTTCAGACAAAAGCCCGCCGGAAGTATTGGTTGGCAGGCTGCCGCCAATCTGAGTTTCCCCCGCAAGGTAGAAATCCCCGCCCTCCCCCGGTTTGACGAAGCCATAGTTTTCCAGGCTGATGATGGGGACGATGGTGAAGCAGTCATATATCTGGAAGAAATCCATATCCGCTGGCTTCATCTCCGCCGCCTTAAACACCATCTCGCCGGAGCGTTTGGCACCAGACAGCGTCATCTTCGGGCGACGCCAGAATTCCCAGGATGGATGGGATTGGCCAATGCCTTCGATAAACACAGGCGTCTGTTTCATATCCCGCGCGCGTTCTTCAGTCGTGATGATGTAAGCGGCACCGCCATCTGACACGGGGCAGCAATCCAGCAAATGGAACGGCTTCGCGACCCAGCGCGAGTTCATGTAGTCGTCCATATCGATAGGGTCCCGGAACTGAGCGTTCGGGTTCATGCTGGCATGTTTGCGATGGGTTACAGCGACAGCGCCCAGGCCTTCCTGGGTGGTGCCGTATTCGTGCATATGTCGGCGCGCGATCATAGCGTAGCTGGAGGGCGCGCCGAATAGTCCGGCCACACTGCCTTCGCTGCCGCGCGGACGGGCATAGCTGGCGCGGCTGCCGGTGCGTGGGTTATCACCATAGGAGATCGCGATGACCTCTGCCTGCCCCGCTTCAATTGCACTGATCGCATATTGGATAAGGCCGATATTGCTGCCGCCTGCTTGGTCTAGCGTTCCAACAACATCGGGCTGAATATTTAGCGCCTCCGCCACCTTCGGCGCGAATAGCATGGGGAATGTGGATGTCGGCGCTTTCGTCAGCACACCACCAAGGTCGCTCGCTTCCAGCCCTGCGTCTTCCAATGCCGACCGGATTGCGAACACATTGTGCGCGATCTGTGAAACGCCCGGATTCTTGCCGAAGGGCGTGTGCCCAATCCCAACGATGCAATATCTTTGCTTCGCCATTTGCTGCCCATCCATACTGGTAATATTGCAAGTGATTGGACCAGCCATTCCTCAGATCATCAAGGCGCCAGCGCCACGCCTTACGGCTCTGCTTGATTTTCCGGCAAATCAAACCACCTATAGCCCAAGCCCAATCTGCGAAGGAGGCCCCTATGCGCGTTTCCCACCGCTTTGTTCTAGCTGGCGCGATCCTTGCTCTTGCAGGCTGTCAGGGCCTCAATGAGCGTGTGAGTTACGTCAATTATGATGGCTATACCGGCGCTGATTTCGCGACAGCCGGTGCAGACGGTGCCATTGATGTCGTGGCTGTCGGCGCGCCGCACCAAGGCGTCACGCCGAAAGGTGCTGCCCGCCAAATTGCCGAAGCCATGACGGGTGCAAACTTCGGGCCGGTCATCCCATTCCAAGCACAGCACGGTGGGCCGCCCGCAGACGGTTACCAAGTCGTCGTCCGTTTCGGTCAAGCACACGGCATTGAAACGCTCTGTGATACGGACGGCGCTGAAACCGCGGTTTCGCAGGATTACACTGCTGCATTCTGTAAAGATGGCGCTGCACTGTCCCATCTGGCCGGGGCTGCGCCACGTGGCGGTGACGCCTTCAAAACCGCGATGGCCTCTGCCGCAATAGAACTCTTCCCCTATCAGAATCCTGAATTCAATGACTGTGATGCACGTCCCCGGTGTTAATGGCAGAAGAAAGCCAGCGATACTGGGCAGTCACGGTGCGTTAGAGTTGACATTTTCTTACTTTATTACTATGTAAGCGGTGCTTGTCAGATGGGTGCTGTCTTCTGCACCTCCGCACATTGTGTGCAAGCTGCAGTCTACGGCAAGCAGCAGCTACATAAACATCCAAGTGATTGACCCGACCGCATGAAATTTAGCGATCTAGGGCTTTGCGATGAACTCCTTCGCGCCCTGACTGAATCCGGCTATGAGACGCCGACCCCCATCCAGGAACAAGCCATTCCTGTCGCCCTAATGGGCCGTGATATTCTTGGCTGCGCCCAGACCGGCACCGGTAAAACCGCATCCTTCACATTGCCAATGCTTGAAGCGCTGTCGAGTGGCCGGGCCCGTGCCCGTATGCCCCGCGCGCTGATTCTGGAGCCAACCCGTGAGTTGGCCGCCCAGGTCGCCGACAATTTTGAGAAATATGGCCAGCACCAGAAACTCACCCATGCACTACTGATCGGCGGTGAGTTCATGAGCGAGCAGATGAAGACGCTGGAACGCGGCGTCGATGTTCTGATCGCAACACCTGGTCGCCTGATCGATATGATTGAGCGCGGCAAGATCATCCTGAATGACGTGAAAATTCTGGTCATCGACGAAGCTGACCGCATGCTCGACATGGGCTTCATTCCGGATGTTGAAAAGATCGCAGGTCGCTTGACCCCTGTTCGCCAGACCATGCTGTTCTCCGCGACGATGCCAAAGGAAATCCGTGTTCTCGCGGAGAAATTCCTGATGAACCCGAAAGAGATTTCGGTTGCTCCCCCCGCGTCCCCGGCGGAAACGGTCGCCCAGAAGAAGGTGATGACCAACCGGCGCGAAAAGACCAACGTCCTGCGCAAAATTATGCGCGGCGAAGATATCAACAACGCCATCATCTTCTGCAATCGCAAGCGCGATGTGGACATGCTGCTGAAATCGCTTGTCGGCCACGGCTTCAACGCTGCTGCCCTTCATGGCGACATGGTGCAGTTCAAGCGGATGGAAACGCTGGATCGCTTCAAAAAAGGCGAAGTCACCATTCTGGTTGCCAGCGATGTGGCAGCCCGTGGGCTTGATATCGTGACCGTCAGCCACGTCTTCAATTACGACGTGCCAATGCATGCCGATGATTACGTCCACCGCATTGGCCGCACGGGCCGCGCCGGGCGTTCGGGCAAATCCTATACCCTCGTCACCAGTGATGACGATAAATACCTGGCTGGTATCGAAAAGCTGATTGGCCGCGAAATTCCGCTGCTTGAAATGGATGCTCCACGCCAACAGGCCCCGGCAGAACCGGCCGTCGCTGACGAAACGGACGAACGCCCACGCCGAACGCGCACACGTCGCAGCAAACCAGCGGCCGATGCCGCGCCTGATGTTGCAGCAGAGGCCGCGCCCGCTGCAGATGAAGCGCCTGCGGTTGAGGCTGCACCTGTTGCAGGTGAAGAAAAGCCCGCCCGCGCACCACGTCGCGCCCGGCGCCCTAAGGCTGAAGCCCCGGAAGCCCAGCCGAGTGAGGCTGCAAAGCCTGACGCAAAGCCGCCAAGTAAGAAAGCTAAGACCCGTAAAAAGGCTGCACCCCGCAAGAAAGCAGAGCCGCAGGAAAAAGCGGATGCACAGCCCTATGATATCGGCGCGCATAATCCACAACCGGCACCGAAGCCAGAACCGCGCCGTCGTGGCCGCCGTGACGATTCCAATCTGCCCGGCCCAAGCGCCTTCACTGACGACGACACGCCTGCCTTCCTACTGCGCCCAGCCCGAAAATCTGCCGCCGGTTAAGGCCTGCCGCGTGCTGGCGATCCAGCGCATTCTCCCATAGGATATATTGGAATCGGGCCGCGATATGCGCGCCCGCACCATTGGGAGCGCGCTGGCGATGCGGACGATCTTCGTCAAGATAAAATGTGAACTGGGCAAGGCCTACGAGGTCGCGGATTCCGTTGTGCAGTCCGTCGACGAGGCGTCCGAAGTGTATTCCACGTCTGGCGATTATGACCTTATGGTCAAATGCTACCTGCAGGACGGTGCCGACGTTGGGCGCTTCGTCACTGAGCAAGTGCAAACGCTGCCCCATATCAAAGACACCTTCACGCTGATCGCCTTCAAAGCGTTTCAATGACCTTGAGCAATAGCCGGAAAGCGCGCCCGCATGTCTGAGCCCGAAGCAACAACGCCAATTACCGTCATCACCGGATTCCTGGGAAGCGGTAAGACCACGCTTCTGTCCAAACTACTGCACCATCCAGGCATGGATAAAGCCGCTGTCATCATCAATGAGTTTGGTGAGGTTGGGTTGGACCATGATCTGGTCGAGACGACGGGCGAAGAGCCTATCTTGATGGAATCCGGCTGCCTTTGCTGCACACTCCGCACGGACTTGGTAGAGACTTTGCACGACTTGTTTGGCCGTCGCGCCAGAGGGGATGTGCCTGAATTCGACCGCGTCGTGATTGAGACAACGGGCCTCGCAGACCCAGCCCCAATCGTCCATACCCTGATCGCCGACCCGCTGATTGGGCGCTGTTTCCACTTAGATTCCGTGATCGCAACCGTTGACGCCGCGACAGGTGATCAGACACTGGATAATCACGAAGAATCGGTGCGCCAGGCCGCCATCGCCGATCGGCTGCTTATTACAAAGACAGACATTGCTGATCCCGCCGCGATTTCTGCGCTGGATGAACGCCTGAACCAAATCAATCCAGGTGCTGATCGCTTCCGCGTGCTGAACGGCGAAATCGAGCCGGCCCGCCTGTTCGGTGCCGGTCTCTATGATCCAGAAACGAAGTCCGCCGATGTGCAACGCTGGCTGAACGAAGAAGCCTATGCGGACGAAGCCGCCGCAAAAGATGATGGCCATGATCACGGACATGACCATGGGCACGATCACCATGGGCATGACCATGCGCACCATAATCATGATCATCATGATGGCATTCACGCATTCTGCCTTTATCGCGAAACATCTATGTCTTGGGAAAGCTGGGTCGGCTTCCTGCAAAGCCTGATCGACGCGCGTGGCCAAGATATGCTGCGGATCAAAGGCATTCTGAATGTTGACGGGCTAGATCAACCCGTTGCCGTCCATGGTGTGCAGCATGTCTTCCATCCACCTGCGATCCTGGAAGCTTGGCCGTCAGACGACCACCGCTCCCGCCTCGTCTTCATCGCCAAAGACATTCCTGAACAAGTCATCCGCACCATGCTTGATAGCTGGGGCTCGGAAGTAAGAACGGATTAGGCTCATGAAAATCGCCCGGATCGATACGCACTGGATCGCCGTTCCTTTTGACCATGGCGGCCCTGCCTCCACGGGGTTCGGCGGGCGCGCTTGGTCAGATATGAACACGCTGATCATTGAGGTCGAAACGGACTGCGGCATCATCGGTTATGGGGAAATCTTTGGCCATAACGCAATCCCGTCTGCCCGGTCTGCGCTGGAGACCATGATTGCGCCTTTTGCCATTGGCCAGGATGCACGGGCGATCCAGCCGCTGATGCAGGAAATCCAGCGCACCAACCATAACTTCGGGCGCTATGGCCAATCAATGTTCGCAATCTCCGGGCTGGACACAGCGCTTTGGGATATTGCGGGCAAAGCTGCTGGGTTGCCGCTCTGGCAATTGCTGGGCGGCACGGCGTCTCAAACCATCCCGGCCTATGCCAGCCTGATGCGGTATGCGGAACCTGAAGTCGTAGAAGAACGCACCGCCGCTGCTGTCGCAGAGGGCTATAAATACGTCAAACTCCATGAACGCACGCCGGAAGCAGTGGGCGCTGCAAGGGATGGTGCGGGTGCCGCACCGCGCATCATGGTCGATGTGAATTGTCCCTGGACACCAAGCGAGGCGTGCAGCATGGCCGCCGCCTTTGAACCCTATGATATCCACTGGCTTGAAGAACCGGTATGGCCGCCAGAGAATTTTGACGGTCTGGCGGAAGTGCGGGCCTCTGGCCTCATGGATATCGCGGCTGGCGAAAACGCCTCCACCGCATGGGAATTCCAGCAGATGTTGCGCGCTGGTGCTGTTGATTGGGCGCAACCAAGCGTCGCCAAAGTTGGCGGCGTGACGGAAGCCCGGAAAATCAGCACGCTCTGTGAAGCCGCCAATGTCGGGTTCGCACCCCATTCCCCTTACTTTGGCCCAGGCTTTGTCGCGACATTGCATGTGGTTGCCGCCCATACGGGCCAGAAAGCACCGATTGAGCGGCTTTATGGCCACATGGAAGCCAGCCTGTATGGCGACCTGATCAACCCTGACAGCGACGGTCTCTATCATTTACCAGACGGCCCAGGCCTTGGCATTGATCCAGACCCCAACGTCATGCGCGAGTTTAAGCGGCGCGAAGACTAGAGCAGATTCCCATCATTCTGGTTCATAGCCTGCAGCTGTGAAGTAGCTCCTGCAGTCGTTTGGCGTGAGGTCGTCGATGGCGTCTCGGATGGCGTCCCAGAGATCTGGGAGATTACGGGCGGCGGCTTTTCTGA
>CALLKY010000010.1 GCA_938083135.1 uncultured Alphaproteobacteria bacterium
CCTCAGAAAAGCCGCCGCCCGTAATCTCCCAGATCTCTGGGACGCCATCCGAGACGCCATCGACGACCTCACGCCAAACGACTGCAGGAGCTACTTCACAGCTGCAGGCTATGAACCAGAATGATGGGAATCTGCTCTAGATCAAAAATCAGACTGCCCTGCCGAGCGCCTTTGATCTCGAGCTCAGCTCCGCGGAGCGCTGTCGAATAGACTATCAAATCTTGATTCAAAAATGCATGTGTTGATATTGCCAGGGCTTGTGAGAAGCCAAGGAGTGAAGTCGACCCGTCATGCATGTTAAGCCTATGATCATCCGCGCGCAGCCCGGAATACCGAATCTTTACATCAACAGACAATGCCTTCATGGATATGAAAAATCTCCGTTTCTTTCTTGTCTGAGAGATTAAAAGGCTAGCTTTGCAAGCCGTTATTCTGGCTCGCTCATAGGAGGTTCAGGGGCGTTAACCCCGAACCTCCTATTGCTAAACAATCAGCTGCAGCCAGTTGTGCTGCCGCAGCTGTCGCATTTTAGGCAGACGCCGTTGCGGACCATGGTGAAGTTGGCGCATTCGGGGCAGGGGTCGCCTTCGTAGCCTTTTAGGCGGGCGACGGCGCGGGCTTGCATGCCGCCTGCGGCTGATCCGCTATTGGCGGAGACGGCTGCGACGACGGCTGCTTCACCGGTTGCCACCACTGCCACACCGCCGCCTGAGGCTGCCCGGGCTTCGAGCTGTTGGCCGCTGGCAGAAATCGTCGTCTGCTGACCGGCTGCGGCCTGGGTGGCGTTATTGGTGAACACCACCAGGTTATCCCGCACATAGCCTTTGGAGGCGACGCGCTTCACGACATCCAGCGTTTCCTGGCGGATTTCGTCCACTCGGCGTTCACGCCATTCTTCGGGAATAGCGCTTTCACTTTCGCCATCGCCCATGCTGTCCGGCTTCAGGTCTTCCGGGTCCGCGTGCGACAGGTCATTCCGGCCAAGGTAGGAGATGGCGAGTTCGCGGAACATGTAGTCCAGGATCGAGGTGGACATCTTGATTGCGTCATTGCCGGTCACCATGCCTGATGGCTCAAACCGTGTGAACGTGAACGCTTCGACATATTCTTCCAGCGGCACACCGTATTGCAGGCCAATGGATACAGCAATGGCGAAATTGTTCATCAGGGAGCGGAACGCGGCACCTTCTTTGTGCATATCGACGAAGATTTCGCCAAGCTGCCCATCTTCATACTCACCAGTACGGAGATAGACTTTATGCCCACCAACACTGGCTTTCTGGGTGTAACCCTTCCGGCGATGGGGGAGGCGACGGCGCTGCTGCACCAACCGCTCAACAATCCGCTCGGCAACGATCTCCGCCCGCTGTGGAGGCGAGGCTTCGGCGATCTTCTCAGCGAACGTCTCTTCCATTTCCTCGTCAGTGTCGTCATCGCCAAGGTGGATGGCGGCCAGCGGCTGGGAGAGTTTTGAGCCGTCCCGATAAAGCGCATTGGCTTTCAGGCCGAGACGCCAGGACAGCAAATACGCTTCTTTGCATTCCTCAATGGACGCAGCGTTCGGCATGTTAATCGTTTTGGAGATCGCGCCAGAGATGAACGGCTGTGCTGCCGCCAGCATCTTGATGTGGCTGTCTGCGGCCAGGAAACGGGTACCTTTACGGCCGCAAGGGTTGGCGCAATCGAAGACAGGCAGATGCTCGTCTTTGAGGTTCGGCGCGCCCTCAACCGTCATGGTGCCGCAAACATGCTCGTTGGCAGCTTCAATGGCGTCCTTGGAGAAGCCCATGGCGGACAGCATGTCGAAGTCCGGTGCATCCAGCTGCTCGTCCGTGAAGCCAAGGGCGGTCTTGCAGAACGCGTCGCCCAGCGTCCAGCGGTTGAAAACGAAGCGGATATCGAACGCGCTGGCCAGGTTTTCTTCAATCGCCGCCAGTTTCTCTTCCGTGAAGCCGATGTTCGTCAGCGTTTCGTGGTTGATCTGCGGGGCTGCCTTCAGGGAGCCATGACCAACCGCATAAAGCACGATCGCTTCAATGTCCTGCTCCTTATAGCCCAGCGTGCGCAGGGCTGTCGGGACCATTTGGTTGATGATCTTGAAATACCCGCCACCGGCGAGCTTTTTGAATTTCACCAGGGCGAAATCAGGCTCAACACCAGTCGTGTCGCAATCCATGACGAGGCCAATTGTGCCCGTGGGCGCAATCACCGTCGCCTGGGCGTTGCGGAAGCCGTGGGCTTCACCAGCGGCCAGCGCTTTGTCCCATGCTTCCGTGGCTGCGTCGGCAAGGCCAGCGAACGGCAAATCGCGCGCGACCATCTCAACCGGTGCAATCGTCAGGCCTTCATAGCCGCCAGAAGCATGTGCGGCCCGGCGATGGTTGCGGATAACCCGCAGCATCGCGTCCCGGTTCTCAGGGAAGCGACGGAACGGCCCAAGCTCTTTCGCCATTTCGGCAGATGTTTCATAGGACACAGCCGTCATCAGGGCTGTGATGCCAGCAGCAGCAGCGCGGCCCTCGTCCGAATCGTACGAGAGGCCCGTCGCCATTAGCAGGCCACCGATGTTTGCGTAGCCCAGGCCCAGTGTGCGGAAATCATAGGAGCCAAGCGCAATTTCCTCAGACGGGAACTGCGCCATCAGCACGGAGATTTCGAGAACGATGGTCCAAAGGCGGCAGGCGTGGCGATACCCTTCGATATCAAAGGAGCCGTCTTCCTGGCGGAACTTCATCAGGTTGATGGAGGCCAGGTTACAGGCTGTATCATCCAGGAACATATATTCGGAGCAGGGGTTGGATGCGTTGATCCGGCCTGATTCCGGGCAGGTGTGCCATTCATTGATAGTGGTATCGAACTGCACGCCTGGATCAGCAGATGCCCATGCAGCGTGGCTGATCTTGTCGAGCAGGCCGCGCGCGGAAATCGTCTCGTGAACCTTACCGTCTGTGCGGCGAATCAGGTCCCAGGGCTCATCGTCCAGCGCCTTCTGCAGGAAGTCATTGGTCAGGCGGACAGAGTTGTTGGAGTTCTGACCGGAGACGGTGAGATAGGCTTCTGAATCCCAGTCCGTGTCATATTCACGGAAGTCGATATCGGTTTTGCCTTGGCGGGCAAGCTGGATTGCGCGCTGGATGTAGTTTTCGGAAATGCAGGCGCGGCGCGCTTTCTTGATCGCGACCTTGAGGGCGTGGTTCAGCGCTGGATCAAAGGCTTTGTCGCCAGCCGCTTCGGCATCCGTGCAGGCATTCATGATGCCGTTCAGCGTTTTCCGGGCAAGCTTGGAGCCAGCGACGAGGGCCGCAACCTTCTGCTCCTCGACGACCTTCCAATCCACATAGGCCTCGATATCGGGGTGATCGACGTCCACCGTGACCATCTTGGCCGCACGGCGGGTCGTGCCGCCAGATTTGATGGCACCAGCCGCCCGGTCGCCAATCTTCAGGAAGCTCATCAGGCCAGAGGACTTGCCGCCGCCAGAAAGGCTCTCGCCGGAACCGCGCAGATGGGAGAAGTTGGCACCCGTGCCGGAGCCATATTTGAACAGCCGTGCTTCCCGAACCCAAAGGTCCATGATGCCGCCAGGGTTCACCAGATCGTCAGCGACAGACTGGATGAAGCAGGCGTGGGGCTGGGGGCGTTCATAGGAAGACGTAGACTTGGTCATCTCTTCCGAATCGGGGTCTACATAGAAGTGCCCCTGGGATGGGCCATCAACGCCGTAAGCCCAATGCAGGCCAGTGTTGAACCATTGCGGAGAGTTCGGCGCGGCCATTTGGTTGGCCAGCATGTAGCGCATTTCGTCAAAGAAGGACTGGGCGTCATCCTCAGACGCGAAATAGCCACCCTTCCAGCCCCAATAGGTCCAAGCTCCAGCCAGGCGGTCGAACACCTGCCGGGCATCGTCCTCACCGCCGGTGCGGGCTTCTTTGGGCAGCATTTGCATTGCGGCTTCGTCAGCCATGCGGCGCTGCAGGAATTCAGGGACGCCAGCCTCTGTATCCGTCTTCAGGCGCTTTGGTACGCCAGCTTTGCGGAAATACTTCTGCGCCAGAACATCGACCGCGACCTGGGACCAATTCGCCGGCACATCAATATCCGCCGCTTGAAACACGATCCCGCCATCGGGATTGCGAATCTCACTGGTAGCCCGGCGGAATGGAATGTCTGCATATGGCGAAGCGCCAGTTTTCGTGAATCGACGATCGATGCGCATTGGCTATGTAGCCCCCTACATGTTGGTGTTTCTGGGAACCTCACACAACGCCGATCTACAGATCGTTCTCGCCGCCAAGCCACCCACTAGATGATGTGTGTACCTTTGGGGGATTCATGGGTGCAAACACATTTTGTGGTGATTTGTTAACTTCTTCCTAACCACTTTTTTTAAGCCATTGAAAACGCTGGAATCCATCTGTGAATAGTCGCGAAAATATTTTTCGTTAACACGACGTTTGATGACGATCTGTGAATGTCTGGACGCGGCGCCGCGCTTCGGCCATATTCCGCAGCGTTAATCGACCATACGAATTCCCGGCGTGAACCGCCGCCGCACAGCGATTCGGAGCAGGCATGACGTCCATCGGCACACGTTTCTTTACATGGCGCTTCGGCGAAAAAGTTGGCGAAGATGCATTCGGCAACGAATATTATCGCCATAAAAATCAGGAGCTTGATGAGCGCTGGGTGTGCTTTGATGGCCCCGTTGAGGCCTCCGCTGTGCCGCCAGAATGGCACGCATGGCTGCACCGGTCCGTGGAGGAGCCGCCGAAGGAAGGCGATGCCCGCCCAGCATTCGCCATTGATCACGCGCCGAATGGAACGGGCAGTGCTGACGCCTACCGTCCACCTGGGCACGACTATATGGGCGGCGAGCGGGCCGCTGCGACCGGCGACTATCAAGCCTGGAAGCCGGAGTAACCGTCTGATGCGACGCAACGCGCTCGAAACCGCCATTGGTGCCCTTGTGCTGGCAGCAGCCGGCGGGTTCCTGGCCTTCTCTTATCAGGCGGCAGACATTGGCTCTGTCGGCAGCGGCTATGCTGTCAAAGCCCGCTTTGATCGGGTCGATGGCCTGAAACAAGGTGCCGATGTGCGCATGAGCGGCATCCGCGTTGGTAAGATCAAAGGCATGCAGCTTGAGACTGACACATATCTGGCGGTCGTAGAGATGGAAATCGACGGCACCGTGAAGGTGCCGGACGATACATCCGCAGAAATCGTTAGCGAGAGCCTGCTTGGCGGGCGCTTTATGTCCTTGACGCCCGGCGGTTCGGATAAGTTTCTGCCGGCAGGGGGTGAGCTCCGCTACACCCAATCCCCCGTCAGTTTGGAACAGCTCATCGGCAAGTTCATTTTCTCTG
This sequence comes from uncultured Alphaproteobacteria bacterium, assembly GCA_938083135.1. Classification (GTDB taxonomy): domain Bacteria; phylum Pseudomonadota; class Alphaproteobacteria; order Bin95; family Bin95; genus VMCJ01. The sequence continues at coordinate 5,364 of CALLKY010000010.1, forward strand.
GGCAGGACAGCGATAAGAAGCCATGAGCATGAAGGCTCTGGTCAGAATTCTGCAGGGCACCGGCTTCGCTGTATGCCTGGCGGCATCGCCTGCTTCGGCTGAGTATGTCGGCATGCCGGGGGCCGTGTTGCAGGGGCTCGACAAAATCACGGCGCGTGTTTCTGAACTGCCGGTCCAGAATGGCCAAACCGTTCAGTTCGGCAGTCTGGTCATCCGCGTCAGTGCCTGTAATCGCCGCCCGCCGGAAGAACCGCCAGAAGCGACGGCCTTTGTTGAAATCGGCGACGGTAAGCAAACCCCGCCGACGCTGTTATTCCGCGGCTGGATGTTTGCCTCCAGCCCTGCGGTCTCCGCCTTTGAGCATCCAGTCTACGATGTGCGGGTACTGCGCTGCTTAGTGCGCTGAGTGTTAGCTGAGGCCGGTATTGGCGCGGCTTTTTTCATAAAGCGCGATGGCGGCGGCGGTCGCCAGGTTCAGGCTTTCCACGGTTGGCGACATTGGAATATGCACGGCGGCATCGCAGTGTTCGAGGGTTAGGCGGCGCAGGCCGGAGCCTTCGGCACCGATGACGATAGCCGTTGGGCGGTCGAAAGGCGCATCTGCGATCGGCGTCTCTGCTTCGCCAGCAAGGCCGACAGTCCAAAAGCCGTTCTCTTTAAGGGTGTCGAGCGCGCGGGCGAGGTTCGGCGCACGCACATAGGCGAGCAGTTCCAAGGCACCAGCCGCGGCTTTCGCCAGCGCACCCGATTCGGGCGGAGCTGAACGGGCCGTCGTGATCACGGCATGGGCGCCGAATGCAGCAGCCGCCCGGATCGCAGCACCGACATTGCGTGGGTCGGTCGCCTGATCGAGCGCCAATACGACAGACCGGTCATTGATTGAGCGGATCTCGGCAATGTCCGGTTGGTCCAGCGGTTTAGTTTGCACCGCGATGCCTTGGTGGACAGCGCCGTCGCCCAGCATCCGCTGCAGCACTTGGCCGTGGGCAAGCTCAATGGACCAATCTTCGGCATCAGGCCGGGTGCGACGTGCAGCGGCAAGGTCGTCCTCTCGCGTGTCCACGAAGGCTTCTGTCGCCCGCACTGCTGTAATGACACGCCGAGGATTCGCCAAAGCGGCGAGGGCGGCATGGCGGCCGTAGATCCAAAGGGCGTTACCGCTGGCTTTTCCCGTTGGTCGGCGCTGTTGCGGTTTGCCGCCTCTGTTTGGCTTTTCGCCGCGGGGCGCGTTCCTGTCGCCGCCTCGGCCTGCGCCCTTTGGGCTTGCGGCATTCGGCGTTTGTGGCGGCGCCTTGTCGCGCCTGGATTTGGGGCGGCGGCTGTCTGGGGTTTTCGCCAAGGCTTGGAGTCCTTAAGGTACTGGGGCGTTCGCACGAAATGCGCGTTCGCAAAAAAGCTATTTGATTAGGCAGTTCGTTACGATTGCTTATTGACAACCGGCCCGCTTGGCAACTATGTCTCCGCGTTCCCGGCCTGGGCTTTGCCTTGGCCTGCGTGGAGGGGTGTCCGAGTGGTTAAAGGAGACGGGCTGTAAACCCGTTGGCGTAGCCTACGTTGGTTCGAATCCAACCCCCTCCACCAATTGAAATTTTAAGTCCGCCGCGGTGCGACGGGCTTTGCCGGAAAGGTCCGGCAAAGGCAGGAGAAGACAACGCGCGGGCGTAGCTCAATGGTAGAGTTCCAGCCTTCCAAGCTGGCTGTGCGGGTTCGATCCCCGTCGCCCGCTCCAATTGAGAGGTCGCAAAGCGCAAGCCGCGTGACCATATATTAACCAAGATGGCCTCCATCCAGTCCGGCTGGACAGAGGCGTGATCGTCCATAGAGATCGAGGCGAACATGGCTAAAGAGAAGTTTGAGCGTAATAAGCCGCACTGCAATATCGGCACGATTGGTCACGTTGACCATGGCAAGACATCGCTGACGGCAGCGATCACGAAAGTGCTTGCTGAGTCAGGTGGTGCAGATTTCCAGGCTTATGACCAGATTGATAAAGCACCTGAAGAGAAAGCGCGTGGCATC
>CALLKY010000011.1 GCA_938083135.1 uncultured Alphaproteobacteria bacterium
TGGTGCACCCAGCAGGATTCGAACCTGCGACCTCTGCCTTCGGAGGGCAGCGCTCTATCCAGCTGAGCTATGGGTGCGGAAGCAGCGGGACACTAGCGTAAGCGAGGCGGGAGGCCAAGGGGTTTTGTTGGGGGCAAGTGGGGCTTATTCGTCGGCAGCTTCTTGTAGGCGTTTCAGCGCATTCTGGTCTTGGCCGGAAGGCAGCGGTGCCGTTGGGGCGGTAATCCACGCTGCGATATCAGCGATGACCTGAGCGCCAGCTTTGTCGCGGAGGAGCATGTGGCGGCCATTGTCGTATACGGCGATGCGGTGTGGGGTACCGCCTTTCAGCTGCGGTAAAGCCTTAAGTGCCCGCAATGTTGGTGCTTTCGGCACCAGATCATCCTTCAGGCCGTAAAGCAGCAGCAGCGGCGTTTGTTGGTTGGCCGCACTGGCTTGTGCTTCATCCATTAGATTCACTAGGCCGTAGACCATGTCTATCCGCGTGGACTTCCTGACGTTTGGGTCTCGGGCCATGCGGCGGAGTTCGGCGATATTATCTGTTGGCGTGATGCGCACGCCCTCCCCCGTCAGCGGATAGCCTGGGGTTAGGCGTGCGAAGGCGTCCAAAGTTGCGGACATGATGCCTGGCATATGATCCCGCCCCCACACTGCCGGACCAACGAGGATGGCACCTGCCGCTGCGTCCGGGGCGTCGGCCAGTGCAGTCATCGCAACCGCACCGCCCATGCTTAGGCCAAGCAAGTATAGGGGCGTATCTGGCGCATCGGCTTTCAACGCTTTGGCAATAGCAATCGCATCCTGCCGCATCCGTGCGCCACCTGCCCAGCGACCAGCGTTCGGTGCCTGGCCGAAGCCGCGTTGGTCGTAGGCGTAGAGCGCTATTCCTGCAGCAGCCAATTTCGGCCCGACATCACGAAAGGCGCCGCTGTAATCATTGATGCCATGCAATCCAAGGACTATCGCTTTGGGCGGCCCCTCTGGCTTCCAGGAGCGCAATGGTAAAGGCAGGCCATCTGCTGTGATAACAAAGCGGCTGGTGATCTCAAGCTTTCCAGGCCGGGCGCCCGGGGGTGCCAGCGTCGGCGCAGCGCAAGCGGAGAGCAGTGTCAGGCCAATGAATGCGGCTGTGATCTTGAATAAAGGTCGGGCCATGGGAGCAGTCCAATGCGAAGAGGCTTGCATCAGCGGCTGTGATCGCCCTAACTCGCGACTTATGCAAGCCAAGGAGAAGCAGCATGCGGTTTGAAGTGGCAGAGCTATCGGGCGCAATGACAGTCGTCGATGTGGATATTCAGCAGGTCGTTATAGGCGGATGGACCGGGCGCGACGCCGCCGCGGTTCAGCATCACATTGATGAGTTGGCCGAAATTGGCGTGCCTGGCCCTTCCGAAACGCCGCTTTTTTACCGGGTTGGCCGCGATCTCCTGACTCAAGGTAGCGTTATACAAACCGTCGGCGCCGGAGGATCTGGAGAAGTTGAAGCGGTCGTGATTGGAACGGAAAGCGGCATGATCGTCGTCGCTGGCTCGGACCATACGGACCGGGATGCCGAATCCTATTCAATCCCATTATCCAAGCAGCTATGCCCGAAGCCCGTCTCCGCCCAAGCATGGCGGTATGAGGATGTAATCGCAGGCTGGGACGATATCGCCCTTGAAGCCGACCAAGATCGCGGCGGCGCTACTGTTGAATACCAACGCGGCCACTTGGCTGCATGCCGACGCCCTGAGGACCTGATCCAGCGCTACACAGGCGGCACAAGCCTTCCTGCAGGCACCGCATTGTTTTGCGGCACCATCCCGGTGATCGGCGGCATCGCAGGCGGCGACGCGTTCACGATGCGTCTGGTCGACCCCGGCCATGGCCGCACATTGCAGCACAGCTACAAGATAGACGTTCTGCCCGTCATTACCTGAGCATTATCAACAGTCCAAGATAGTGACAGGCGGCATTCCACAAGACATGCTGTCATCAACTGGCGGAATCGCCGGACAACATCAAATCAAGCATAGAAAAGGCGCGAATTCCCATGGGTGATAATAAGGCTGCCAAAGCGGCAAAACTGTTGATGGATGCGTGGGAAGCCGGATCGCCGATCCCTGGCCTACCGAAAGATTGCACCCCAGCAAACGAAGTTGAGGCCATAGCGATCAATGACGCAATTATCGCTGCCAATACCGCAAAAATCGGCGGCTGGAAGATTGGTGCGACAGGGGCTGCACCCCAGAAGGCGCTTGGCCTGAGCCAGCCTTTTGTTGGTTATATCCGTGCCGCCAATGTTGATACGGGTGCCACCGCATACACCTTCGAAGACCTGAACCGCCCGATCATCGAAAGCGAATATGCCTACCGCTTGAAGTCGGACCTGCCAGCCCGGGACAAAGACTATTCCCGCGCCGAAATTGAGGCCGCTATCGGCTCTCTCATCATTGGCATGGAAGTGCCGTTGAGCCGCCTTGGCCCAGACCATGGCCTCGGTCCCTTGGCACTTGTCGCTGACCACGGCGGCACTGGCCGTTTTGTCATCGGCGCTGAATATGATGACTGGAAAAGCATCGATACGGTCAAACAGGATGTCGTGCTGACATTCGATAGCGCCGAAGCTGGTCGCGGCACAGGCGAAGCGATGATGGGCGATCCAGTCAACGCCGTTGTTTGGTTCGCCAACCATATGTCCGGCAAGGGCGTTGGCCTGAAAGCTGGCGAATTCATCACAACCGGGTCCTGCACCGGCGTTATCCCTGCCCCAGGCCCGACCGTTGCAGTTGCTGACTTCGGCCCTGAAGGCAAAGTTGAACTGACGCTGAAATAAGGACTGCAAAATGCTGGACAAAGCGGCGGATCAGAAGGAAGAGTTCATGCCTTACCGGGGGCCGACGAGCCCCTATGCGCTCAATGAAATCTTCATCCAGGACGCGTTCGCTAATGATGACGAACGCCTCTGGATGCAGATGACGCCCTATAGCTGGTCTCGCCCGCTTTGTCTGAATGCTAGCCAGGGTTATTGGGTGCACCTTTCTAAGTTCCGGGGCGATGGCGTGGTCTCATGCCACCGTCACCCGGCCCCGGTTCATGGCTTCATCATCAAAGGCGGATGGCGTTACTTGGAACATGATTGGGTGGCGACGGAAGGCTCATACATATTTGAGCCGCCGGGAGACATCCACACCCTCGTAGCCTTGCCTGAAGTGGAGGAGAGCATCACGCTGTTCCACAATACCGGCGCGCTTATCTATTGCGATGTGGATGGGAACACCAAGGGCTATGCCGACGTGTTCACCCGGATAGACGGCTATGCCAAGCACTTCGAGAAAGTCGGCCTGGGAGCTGACTACGTGAAGAACTTCATCCGTTAAGGAGCAATCTCATGTCTGACGTCATTCTGATCGTTGGCGCTGGCCCCGGCATGGGTGCCGCAATTGGTCGTCGCTTCGCCCGCGAAGGCTTCAAAGTAGCACTGGCTGGCCGCACCCTCTCTAAAGTGCAGGACCTTGCGGCGGATATAAGTGGTGCTAAGGGCTTCGCCTGTGATGCGACAGACGAAGCCTCCGTCAAGGCGCTGTTTGATGCGGTGAAGAAGGACATGGGCGAGCCCAATGTTGTTGTCTTCAACGCTAGCGGTCGTGTGCGCGCCAGCATTCTCGACATTGAAGTCGAGGACTTTGAGAAAGCTTGGCAAATAAGCTGCCTCGGCGGCTTTATCGTTGGGCGGGATGCAGCCCGGATTATGACGCCCAAGGGCAAAGGCACGATCCTATTCACGGGTGCCACGGCATCCGTCAAAAGCTACGCGAACTCTGCCGGGTTTGCTGTCGGTAAGTTTGGCCTGCGCGCGCTCTCATATTCAATGGCGCGGGAATTTGGGCCGAAGGGCATTCATGTGGCCCATGTGGTTATCGATGGCGGCATCCGCGCTGATCACCGCACCGATTATCGCCAGCACGACCCTGAGAACCCAGATAAGTGGCTAGACCCAGACGCCATTGCTGACAATTACTGGATGCTGCACGCACAGCACCGCTCAAGCTGGACATCAGAAATCGACGTCCGCCCCTGGGTAGAGAAATTCTAGGATGAGCGGCCCTGTCAGCGTTTCAATCAAGGACGACATCGCGACGCTCACAATGGACGATGGCAAGGCGAACGCACTCGCACCCGCCATGTCCGCCGGCCTAAACGCCGGACTGGATGCGGCGGAAGCTAAGGGCGCACGGGCTGTCGTGATCCGAGGACGCCCCGGCGTGCTTTGCGGTGGGTTCGATCTGAAGATCATCCGCGGCGACGATGAAGCAGCCAAAGCCGTAATGCGCGACGCTGGCATGACTTTGCTGAAGCGCCTGTATTTACTGCCTGCGCCGCTGATTATTGCCTGCACAGGCCACAGCGTTGCAGCGGGCGGATTGCTGCTGCTGACAGGCGACACGCGCATCGGCATTCGTGGCGACTTCACCTTTGGCCTCAACGAAACACGCATCGGCCTGGCGCTGCCCATCACCGGCCTTGAACTGGCGCGGGATCGGCTAGAAGAAACGGCCGTCACGCGTGCTGTCATCCAGGCGGAACTTTATGATCCGGAAGGGGCCGTGGATGTCGGCTACTTGGATCATGCAGTTGACGCTGGCGCATTCGACATGGCCATTGCAGATACTGCCCAAGCGCTGATGAAATTAGACCAGGCGGCTTATGCAGAAACGAAACACCGGCTCCGCCAGCCGACATTGGACCGGATCGCGGCAGCGGAATAACCCTCCAAACGCATTACGGCCCGCAAGTATCGCTTGCGGGCCGTAATAGCAATCAGGAAGCTGTGATGCTTACTGGAAGCTGATCGTTTTCACTGCTTCGTCGATTTTCTCTTTCGACCAAACATGTGGGAAATCAGGTGGGGAGTCTTGGTCGTAGATCATTGTGGCTTGGCCCTTCTTTAGGGTCACGGCACCGCTGCTGGTCTCAACCGTCACTTCGCCATCAAGCACGAGGACGCCATACCCGCCGTCAATCGCGCCACCCCAAACCGTGGTGCCGCGCACGCCAAGCGTGCCGACGGGCGTGTTGATTGCGACATTGCCACCGGTGCGGCCTTCAATCTTACCGCCAACGAACAGGAATGCGCCCTGGACAACATCTAAGGACAGCTTGCCGCCTTCCTTGCTTGGGTCATAGGCAAATTCATCAACAACGAGGCTGGCGTTTTCACCGAGCGTGAGCTGCGTGCCATCAACCAGAGTCGACTGCAAACGAGCACCCGGGCCAGTCTTCAGGCGATCCTCAAAGATCACTTCAGCGCCGTTCGCAAGCGGTCGTGCGGAGGACTGATAAACAGCCTCAGCCTGCATCTGCACTTTATATCAATCCCGCCCACTTTCGGGCGTTCTGCCAGTGCCGCAGAGCCCGCCATGGAGGCCGCTAGAAAACTTGAGCCCGTAAGGGCTAGCCATAAGGCCATTTCGCATACTAATCATCCTTCTGAGATTCATATATCGAGATTGCATTCGTTAGCTGACTTGCCGGAACTGAACATTCCGCGCACTTGGTCGTTTCCAAGAGCCGATAAGTTCGTCAGCATCCTTAATTGAGAGCGGTTTGGCGAAGAGATAGCCTTGGCCGAACTCGCAGCCGAGATCCTTGAGGACTGCGGAATCACGTTTAGTCTCAATACCTTCAGCGACAACAAGAATGCGCAATTGCTCTGCCAAGCGCAGCACGGATTGGATAATCTTCATGATGCGTTGGTCGTCATGCATCGCCATGACGAAGCTGCGGTCGATCTTCAGGGTATCGATTGGGAACTTGTGCAGATAACCAAGGCTGGAATACCCGGTGCCAAAATCATCAATCGCAATGCTGAGACCCTTAATACGGCACTCCCGAAGCGCTTCGATCGCGCGTTCGGGGTTCTCCATCAGCACGCTTTCCGTGATCTCCAGCTTCATCCGCCGAGGATTCACTCCAGCATCGCCAACAATCCGCATCAAGTTCTTCACGAAGTCCGGCTCTGCAAAGTCACGACCGGAAACATTGACGCTGACAAACATGTCATGGCGAACATCGCCACCATTTGTTAGGCGCACACTCTCAAACCGCGACAGCGCCGCTGTCGCTTGCTCCAAGCAGAGTTGCGTCAATTTCAGAATTTGGCCGCTGGCCTCGGCGGTTGGAATGAAGCTCAAAGGAGGAACCATGCCGCGCTCGGGATGGAACCAACGGACCAATGATTCGTACCCAGCCAAATCGCCAGACTTCAGATCAACAATCGGCTGATAGAACAGCTCAAACTCGCGTGCTTTGATGCCACGCTCTAAGTCTTGTTCCAGCTTAATGTCTTCGATGGCGGAGCCAGAATCTGGCCCTGATTCAATCATGATTGGGCTGCGGCCCATCGACTTGATGCTTGTCGGCGTCTCAGGATCAAGCTCATGAAGGCGGTCAATTGTCGAGCGGAAACGGTCAAGGATAACGTTCAGGCACATGCGCAGAATGGGATCAGCTTGTGCGATCGGGCGCGCAAGTTGCTCTTTTGTAATCAGAAGGAATGTGCAGTCTTCTAGCGCCGTCGTGGTCGCAGAACGTGGCTTTGCGTCGATGATTGCCATTTCGCCAAACAGTTCACCAGCTTCACGCTCAGCAAGTGCAATCGTTGCGCCATTGCGGACTATGCTAATCCCGACACGACCGCTCTCGATAATATAGGCGTACTCACCGGGGTCACCCTCGTTGTATATGACGTCTCCGGCTTTCGCCGACATCGCCTTCAAATTTTCTCGCCCTTGGGCCATCCGGACCATTCCAAGCACCGTGATTAGATTGCTTGTTTGATAAACATTGTTCCTTAAGGCCCGACTAATACAAAAGCCTGACACCGCGATGATTATTGCTAAAACCCCGCAATCCCTATGTCAAAAACCGCCATGTTGACCAAATGGAACGCCTTCGGCGCCCGGCTTGTTCGTCATAGTGGCCTCGCTGCCTGTATTGTACTTTCGGTTGCCATCGGCTTGCGGGTCGCGGACACCTCGTTACTTCAGGCAGCGCGCCTGGCAGTCTTTGACGCTTACCAACAAGCTGAGCCGCGCGAATATCAAGCCGCCCCCGTTCGCGTCATTGATATTGACGAAGCGACGCTTGCCCGCCACGGTCAATGGCCCTGGCCGCGCCGGAAAGTCGCCCACTTAATCAATCGCCTGCATGAACACGGTGCTGCCGCCATCGGCCTTGATATCGTGTTCGCGGAGCCTGACCGAACGTCCCCGACCCAGCTTTTGGAAAGCTTGAAAGCGGATGGCCTCGTAGAAGCGCCGGCAGGAGAAACAAAACCTTGGCCTGACTATGACGCCGAACTCGCAACGGCGTTCACCGAAGCCCGCGTGGTTTCCAGCTTCGGGCTGCACGGTACCAACAATAACGCCAGTCCTGCGTTGCGGGCGGGTATCGCTATTATTGGCGATAATCCCGTGAACAGCCTGCATCGCTATGCCGGTGCCGTCACCAACTTGCCCGCTTTGGAGAATGCCGCCATTGGCAATGGCAGCTTCAGCGTGGTCTCTGAAACGGATAAAGTCATCCGCCGCGTACCTTTGCTGGCTGCCCTGAATGGCCAGATTTATCCTTCTCTGATCGTGGAGATGCTGGGCGTCGCTCAAGGCGCTGACACAATCGGCATCCGCTCCAAATCAGCGGCGCAAGGCATGGGTGGGCCAGCCAGCGTCAATACACTTAGGGTTGTGCTTGTTCAGGTTCCGGTGGAGCGCGATGGCCAGACCTGGGTGCATTACACCGAACACCAGCCAGCCCGCAGCATCCCCGCCTGGGAAATCATGGAAGGCGAAGGCGTCAATCCAGACCTGTTGCCTCGCCTGCGCGGTAATCTAGTATTGGTGGGCTTCAGCGCCGTTGGCCTTGTCGATTTGCGTTCAACACCGCTCAACCCATTTGAACCTGGGGTGAATATCCACTCCCAGGTGTTGGAGCAGATTATCCTGGGTGACGGCCTGACCCGCCCCGTATGGACAACGCCCGCTGAACTCGGCGGCGCAGCGTTCCTGGCGCTGATTGCCGTGTGGCTCATCGCCAAACGCGGCGCGCGTTGGGGCGGTGCAGCGGTCGCGGTCGCCATCACCGGATGGCTTGGCGGGTGCTGGTACGCCTATAGCCACGAACAATTGCTGGTGGACGCAACCTTCCCCATCCTAGCGATCCTACTTTCAGCCGGGTTAGCCGCCGCAATGGCTTTCGCACGGACGGAACGGGAAAAAGGCCAAATCCGCGCTGCATTCGGCCAATATCTCTCCCCCCAGCTTGTGAACCAGTTGGCCGATGATCCCAGCAGCCTCAAACTTGGCGGCGAATACCGTGAGATGACGTTCCTGTTCACGGACCTACAGGGCTTCACGTCCATGACAGAAGGCATGGCGCCGGATGTGTTGGTGAGCACGCTGAATGGCTATTTGGATGGCATGTGCTCAATCGTCATGGATCACGGTGGTGCTGTCGATAAAATCGTCGGTGACGCCGTCCACGCAATTTTTAATGCGCCGGTCGAGATGCCAGACCATCAGGCCCAGGTTGTAAAATGCGCGCTCGCGATGGATGTGTTCGCACAAGCGTTCGTGGCGCGGATGCATGCAGAAGGCGTGCCGCTCGGCATTACGCGGATCGGCGTGAATACCGGCCCAGTGATTGTCGGCAATTTCGGCGGCAACCAACGGTTTGATTACACTGCCCACGGCGACGCCATCAACACTGCCGCCCGCCTTGAAGCCGCCAACAAACAGCTTGGCACGCGGATATGTATTTCAGGCACAACGGTAGCCGGTTGCCAGGGCATCCAATTCCGCCCCATCGGCTCCCTGATGCTGCGCGGCAAGACCATCGGCGTGCCGACATTCGAGCCTATCCAGGAAACCACCCTCAGCGACGAAGACATCCAAGCCTACCGCGAAGCCTACGAGACGCTGGACACACCAGCCGGTGCGGAAACCATCACCCGCCTAGCCGCCAACAACGCCAACGACCCACTGGTTTCATTGCACGCGACACGCCTTGAGCAAGGCGAAGCCGGGACCGAGATCAAGATTGCCTAACTGCCCCTACGAACAAGCAATCGCGTAGATATCTTGCACATCGCCGGGCAAGCGGATTTCGCTCCAGCTATCGCCGCCATCTTGGGTCATGAACACTTCGCCGTCGTAGCGCGCGCCGATGACGACTTGCTCCGGCAGGCTTTTCGAGAGGCCAATATTCATGATTGTGCCGTGGACTTGCACCTTGTCGAAGCGCGCCCAAGTTTCGCCTGCATCGGTTGACCTATAAACACCGCCATCATGGCTGGCAGCTGCAACAGAAAGGGCTGCATACAGTGTCGCTGGATCATGCGGCGAGGCCTTGATATCGCGGCCATAGGTGGTCGGTGAATAGCGGCCAACCTCCATATCATTCCAAGTCTTGCCAGCATTGTCGGTCTTAAACAGACCTTTGCGCAGCGCCACGATGGGTTCATCCGGCTTAGCGGGTGCAATGGCAACAGCATGGCAATCCAGCATGCCTTCCGCCCAGGTTTCCTTCTGCACGATCTGGCTTTGGAGATGCGGCAGCTTGGACAGTTCAACCATGTGGTCACTGGTGTCTGTCCAGGTCTGGCCACCATCCGTCGTGTGCATTGTGCCAGCGATTTCGCACGCGGCATAAATCTCGTCCGGGCGGCCAGGGCGTTGTGCCATACGCATCACGCGCGGTTCAAACGGGCCTTTGCAACGCACTGGCATGCCTGGGTTTGGCAATTTCGCCCATGTGGCACCGCGATCATCGGAGCGATACACGTCAATCGGGGCACCACCTGCGTAAATCCGGTCTGGATGGCCTTCGATAGCCAGGAAGCTCCAGATTTGCTTGTCGGCATCTGGGAAATCTGCCTTTTGGAAGGATGCGCCAGAATCCGTACTGCGCCACACGCCGTTCGTGGTGCCAGCGTATACAATGCTCGGGTCATCTGGGTGCACATAAACGGTATGCGCGGGATGATCGCCAAACACATGGCTCCATTCGCCATCTTTGGCGGCCCGTCGGAACACGCCAACGGCTCCCGTTGCATCAGGCCGACCCACATATCCGGCGACGCCGGCAAAAATATACGCTTCAGCCATGATCGGCTCCATTCCAAAATTACTTGATACGAAACGTTAAGCCCGCCGGTGAGGCCGGTCAATTAAGCGGGGATTTCCCATTTGCGGCTCCTGTCCGATGGTAGCCGAGCCAAATCAGCGCTTTCAAGCATTTTGTGCCTCCAGCTTGGTTCATTGGGTGAGGTGTGGCCAAAAACGGCGGTGATGGTGGCTATAGCGATCCATTT
>CALLKY010000012.1 GCA_938083135.1 uncultured Alphaproteobacteria bacterium
AGCGGCGGCTGAGCGCGCCGTCGAACCTGCAACGAAATACTTGATCAGCTCAATCTGAATACTTCGCGGAAGCCTACTCCGCCGACGCATGCTAACCATATGACCTGCATAGCCTTTCTCAGCTATCTAGGCCAGCCCCATTTTTTATTATGGCACCTGTAAGCAATTCACCAGCCCGTTGTTTATAAGCTGGAAAGTTTTTCCCTCTCGCCAAAAGCACGCGACCAAGGCACGATATACTATCAAGACGATGTCTGCATCTGGGAGCAATGGCATGAGCGAGCAATTGGGCAGGTACCGGGACGGCCCCGGTTACGATCATGACCTATATGGCTGGAGTCCTATGCCAGGACGCAAGCCATTTCCTTGGCCAGATGGTGCGCGGATCGCGCTTGCGGCCTTTGTGCATGTCGAGGATTTTGAGCTTGAGCCGCCAGAAGGTTCAGTCGCAGACCCACGCTTTGGCGGCGCGCTTGGTTCATATCCGCCAGATTTCCAGAACTACACCCGTCGCCTTTATGGCTTGCGGGTTGGGTATTATCGTCTGCTTGAAGTGCTGGAGCGCCATGGCATTCATGCCACCGTATGCTTCAACGCTTTCGCTGCCGAGCGCCATCCGCAGTTGGTGGAGCGGGCGTTGCGGGGCGGGCACGGGCTTGCTGCCCGTGGGCTGACATCACGCCAAATCATCTCGTCTGAGATGTCTGAGGATGATGAGCGCGCCTATATCCAGCAAACGCTGGACACGCTGGAGCAAGCCGCTGGGCGGCGCATGCTCGGCTGGGCAGGCCAGGACATGGGCGAAAGCACAGCGACGCCACGTCTATTGCATGAAGCCGGATTGACCCATGTGATCGACTGGCCAAATGACGATCAACCTTATCCAATGCCTGTCGCTGGGCCAGATGCGCCCCCGTTGGTTTCCCTGCCAAACCAGACTGAGTGGGACGATGCGGAGCTGTTCAGTGTCCGCCATGTAGACCCATGGCGTTATCCGGAAATCTTCTCCTCGGCATTTGATCAGCTGCATCTGGAAGGTGGGCAGATGATGGGCTTTGGCATCCATCCATGGATATTCGGCCAAGCATTCCGCATTCGCTACCTGGACGAAGCGCTGGCCCGTGTCGGGGACAAACCCGGCGTGTGGCGTGCCACGTCTGACGAAATTGCAGAATGGTCGCTATCCAATTGGCGCTGACGGCAGTATAGGCTGGCGGCTATGGCCCAGGTTTATGAGCATCCGATTTTTCCGTTCACGGCCCCACCTGAACTGCTCGAAGGGCGGGTGGGAGCGGCCCCTGTATGTGTCGTTGGCGCTGGGCCGGTGGGGTTGGCCATCGCGATTGATTTGGCGGCGCGGGGCGTTCAGGTCGTGCTCGTGGATGATGATGAGACGGTCAGCCACGGATCCCGCCTGATTTGCATTTCCAAACGCACCCTTGAGATTTTTGATCGCCTGGGGGCTGGTGCCGGGTTTGCCGAAAAAGGCGTTGTCTGGAACAAGGGGCGGCTCTTCTTCGGGGAAGATGAGGTCTACAGTTTTGATCTATTGAAGGAGGACGGACATCAATGGCCGGCCTTCGTCAACATCCAGCAATATTACGCTGAAGATTTTCTGGTGCGCGCTGCGGAGCGCCTGCCGAACCTCAACATTCGCTGGAAAAGCGCGGTGGTCGGTGTTGAACCGTCATCAGATCATGTCCGGCTAACAGTGGAGACGCCGGAGGGGCGGTATGATCTGGATGCGGACTATGTCGTTGCATGCGACGGCGCATCCTCATTCGTGCGCCGTACGCTTGGCCTTGAGTTTGAAGGCCGCGCCTTTCAGGACCGGTTCCTGATCACAGATGTGACGATGCAGGCGGAGTTTCCGTCCGAACGCTGGTTTTGGTTTGAGCCGCCGTTCCATGAAGGCCAATCAGCGCTCCTGCATAAGCAGCCGGACAGCGTGTGGCGAATTGATTTGCAGTTGGACCAATCCGCCGACCCTGAAGTCGAAGGCCGGGAAGAAAATGTCAGGCCGCGGATTGAGCGAATGCTGGGGGCCGATGCGGCATTCGAGATTGATTGGATCAGCCTTTATACCTTCCGGTGTCGGCGCCTACAGCGGTTTACCGAAGGGCGGATATTCTTTGCGGGCGATAGTGCGCACCAAGTCTCCCCGTTCGGTGCACGGGGCGGTAATGGCGGGGTGCAGGACGCAGATAACCTCGCTTGGAAGCTGGCGGCTGTATTGAACGGCGACGCGCCGGATGCATTGCTCGCAAGCTATGATGCTGAGCGCATTCCGGCATCCGACGAGAATATCCTGAATTCCTCCCGCTCAACAGATTTCATGACACCGAAGAGCCAAGCGGTGCGTGATATTCGCGATGCCGTTCTAGCCCTTGCCCGCGACCATGGTTTCGCGCGGCGGATGGTGAATAGCGGGCGATTGTCAGTGCCGGCAGTGTTGGATGGCTCGCCACTGAACACGCCCGACGTCGGTGCTTTCAATGGCCCGATGCGCCCTGGTGCGGCAGCACTTGATGCGCCCGTGGTCACAGCAGATGGCACGGGCTGGCTTTTGCATCAGTTCAGCGGCGATTTCACGGTGCTGATCTATCTTGGTGAGGCTAACGATGGGCCACCTGATGGTTGGCTGAGCACCTTGCCTGCAATGGTCAACACTCTGGTCATCGCACCGATCTCGGGGGCTGGTGCGCTTGGTGACGCTGAAGGGCAGTTGCGGGAGCGGTACGATCTGAAGCCTGGGACGGTTTATCTCATTCGACCGGACCAACATGTAGCGGCCCGGACGCGGGTGTTTTCTAATGTGTGGCTTGAGGGCGCGCTGGCCCGGGCGCTTGGCAACGGGGGAGAGACAGCATGAGCGCGCTTGTCACCGATGATCAGATCGCAGCACCAGATGATCTGTATCAGGCGCTGGTGGATGCCCATGAAGGATTGGCGGATGCCGAAAGCCGCCAAATGAATGCACGGTTGATCCTGTTGCTGGCCAACCATGTTGGTGATCTTGCTGTATTGCAGGAAGCGGCAGCAATGGTGCGGGCGTCGGTGCTGCGCGACCGCCCTGATGCTTGAGAGTGCGCAATCCACAGCGACAGGGGTAGCCAAACCAAAGGTCCTACTTGCGCCCATGAATATGGCTGCAATGCCGGTAACGATTGTGCGCGCACTTCGGGATGTGGGGTTTGAGGCAGCGCACATCCAGTACACAACTGGCGGCGATAATCCGCTGAAATATGAGCTGGATAGGACCGCCGATTACGCAAAAGATGGCGGACGGATCGGCGCGCAATTCAAGACGCTACAGGAGGCGTTGGCGGAAGAGTTTGATATCTACCATTTCTGGAACCGCAGCCTGACTTTCAGGTTAGATTATGGCGGGTTCAGTGGCATTGATTTACCGCTTATCAAGGCGCGCGGAAAGCGTATTGCGCACCGCTTCACGGGCTATGACCTGCGGCTGCCGAGTCGTGATCTTGCGGTTAATCCACATAGTCCGTTTCGGTATGAGCAGAGGCCGCTATATGACGAAAAATTAGTCGCCGCATATCAGGAGTTTCTGGGCGAATATGTTGACGCCTTCATGGTCCAAGATCCGGAGATGGCGCAGTTTCATCCCGACGCTGAGATCATCCCAAGGGCGCTGGACCTCACGAAATGGGGCTATATCGGTGTTGAGCGCAACGACCGCCCGCTGCTGGTGCATGCGCCGACGAATCCGGCGGCGAAGGGCACTCGGTTCATTCTGGCTGCAATTGAGGCGCTCCGCGATGAAGGGCTCGCGTTTGACTTCAAGCTATTACGTGGCTTGCCCCATGCTGAGGCGCAGCGGGTTTATGCGGAAGCCGACATCATCATCGATCAAATTCTGATCGGTGCCACAGGCGTGCTGACGCTGGAGGCCTGGGCGCTTGGTAAGCCAGTTGTTGTCAATCTGCGACCGGACCTATTTGAGCCATTCTACGACACCACAGACCTGCCTGTAATTAATGCCAACCCGGATACGATCAAGGATCAACTCCGCCAGGCAATTAAGGATGTGGACCTGCGCCTGGACCTTGCGCCACGGGGGCGGGCGCTGGTTGAAGACAAGCACGATATAACCAAGGTCATTGGTCAGTATGTGGATTTCTATGAGCGCCTGTTCCGCCAACCGCCAAGCACGCCAACTGGTTTTGGCGACATCGCCTATATCAAGATGCAGGTAGAGCTTACAGAGCAGAATGAGCGCTTCTGGCCCCGGTGGCGTGCGCGCTACCGCCGGGTCATGGATCGCACGCGGGATGCGCATGCTTTTGGCGCCAATGGTCGCCCTACAGGCAAGCTGGCCCAATCGGTTGCAGTGGGTCGTGCCATCGTTCGCTTATTTGCGCACGATTATATTTCGTTCTGGCGGATGATTCTCAGGCGTCTGAAAATTCTGCAATAGAGGTCAGCGCCGGGGCATTTGGATGCCTTCTGCTTGGATACGGGCGAAGGCGCGCTGACCGGCATCCTGGCCAAGGCGCTGGCCGATTGTTTGGCCGATTTTTGAGGCTTCCAGCATCAGCGGGCTAAGCTCTCGAATCGCCTTTTGGCCAACGGGTGTTTCATAGAAGGCCGCAATTTCTTGCATTTCCGCTTTCGTGAACCGCTGCGCATAGAGCACGACGACGGCGTCGACGATTTCATCAATCGCTTGCGGTGCGACGCTTTGCATTTCTTCAACAATAATATCGATAGCGCGATCGGGCATGCGGTTGGGGCCATTTTCCAGCATCTGCACCAACTCGGACATTTGTGTTTTCATAAGCTTCAGGCTGGTCTCAGCAATCCGCATGGCTTTCAGCAGGCGACGCGTAATCGCCTCTACTTCTGGATCAATGGCGGCGATTGCAGTTGGGGCGGGCGCTGGCGCCTGGGCATGGGCAGGCAGACTCATGAATGGCAGTAGGAGCATCAGAGCGACAGTCAGGGCAGCACGCATTAGGCGTCTCCGGCGCGGAGCAGGGGCTCTAGCGCGCTTCTAAGATGGGCTGGAAGATCCGTTGGTCGCATGGTGTCACGGTCAACAAACACATGCACGAAAAACCCGAGTGCAGCGGGCTCCCCGTCGCCAGCCGCGAACATGCCAACTTCGTAGCGCACGCTTGACCGGCCAAGCTTCGTCACCCGCACGCCACAATCGATGATCGCCGGGAATGCCAATGGTTTGAAATATTTGCAACCGCTTTCAACAACCAGGCCAATGGCCGTCGCCGCGTCCTTGTCATGCCCGCCATGGCTGACGAGATATTCGGTCACGGCCGTGTCGATATAACTATAGAACTCAGCGTTATTGACATGGCCGTAAGCATCCATATCCGCCCAGCGGGACTGGATGTTCAAGAAATAACCGAAACTATCCCGGGTCTCTGTCATCATAGAAAGCGTCCTTTGCATTTTAGGCAGTGCTTGTAGCAGAGGACCGAGTTGAAATCGAAGCATGTCTGGGTGACGGTTGAAGCCGGATCGAAAGGCGGGCGCATAAAACAAGGGCCGCCTCGAAAGGCGGCCCAGGTCAACAGGGAGGCATCAAAGAAGCATCAGGTGGGATGAGCACCCGATAAGACTCAATTTAGGCGATAATAGTTAACAAAAAGTAAATACTTTTACGCTATTTCGCCATATTTTGGTGTTCGCAAAGTTAGGCCTAGAATGCGGGAAGGGGCTTCTAAGATTTGAACAAGGACTCAGCGGCAGACCGGTCACCACGCTTACGATTACATTCCGCTTCAACACGCTTTATCTCAGCTTGTAGGCGCAGAATGAGGTCTTCTAAGTCACCAACTGACCACACATCTAGATTCTGTCCAATGATGTCTTCTGATTTCGGTTGAACTTCATCTTCATCGAACATGGCAGGCTCGCTTTAAACAGGGGCAGAGCTGGATATTAGCGTCTTATTCACTATTGTCGAAGGGTGTAGGCGCAATCCTCAGCCGAACAGGGCCAGCAGTCCGACTGCAACGAGCAATGCCATTGCAACGCGGCGGTAGAACAATGGCGAAGCTAGGTGAAATACGCTGCGGCCAAGCAGGATGCCGATCACATAGGCGGGTGCCAGCATCAGCGCGGTCCCCCAAGCGGACCATCCGGCGACGCCGCCCACAAACTCTTCTGCCAGCGCCAGCACAATAAGTTGGCTCAAGACCACGACGGAAATATAGATTGCGATGGAAGCGCGCGTTCTCGCCGCCGCTTCCCCACGCGCTAAGAAATGCAGAATGACAGGTGGGCCGATCAGGCTGGTCGCACCGCCAAGCACCCCCGCACCGGCACCAATCAACGCTGCCGCCTTCTCACCACCCCGCCAGCCCCATCCAAGCGCCAGTGCTAGAACAAATACCAAAACCCCCGCCCCTGCGAGTTGTCGTAGCAGTTGGGGGTCTGATGTTTGCAGAATGTATGTGCCCAGCGGCAATAGGAGCGCAGCAGCGCTAGCAGCGATCAACGCCCGCCGCCGGTCTGCGATCGCCCAAACGCCTTTCAGCATCGCCGGGATCGCGACACTGTCGATTACAGCAACCGAGACAACGGCTGCAGGAAGCCCATAGAGCAGCGAGAGCGGCGCCATCATAACAAGACCAGCGCCGAACCCGGCAAACCCCCTAACAGCGCCCGCCAAGGCGACAGCCATAGCGGCAAGCCAGAAGTCAGGGGGAAGGGAGGGACCGATCAACCGAGGCCCAGTTTCTCTGCCAAGCCAATCCGCTGGAGCTTGCCGGTCGCACCCTTAGGGATTTCATCGAGGAACAGCACTTTGCGCGGGGCCTTGAAATCTGCGAGGCGGCTGGCAACAAAGTCACGGATTTCCCGCTCTTCCGCCGTCTGGCCTTCTTTAAGCACCACAGCGCAAGCGACGTCTTCGCCCAAGGACTTGTGTGGCATAGCGAACGTGACGACCTGCGCAATCGCTGGATGGTCCATGATCACGTCATCGACCTCGCGCGGGCTGATTTTCTCACCACCACGATTGATGATTTCCTTCAGGCGGCCTGTCAGGCTGAGATAGCCTTCTGCGTCCAGCATGCCCTGGTCGCCTGTGCGGAACCAACCGTTAGTGAAAGCGGTCGCGTTGGCGTCCGGATTATTCTCATAGCCCTTCGTCACATTAGGGCCGCGGATGACGATTTCGCCAATCGCACCCTGTGCCAGCAACTCGCCAGCTTCATCCATGATCGCAACCTCAGGCCCGGCGGCGATGCCAACGGCACCCGGCTTTCGCGGGCGCGGTGGTAGCGGATTGGACGCCATCTGATGCGCAGCTTCCGTCATGCCATAGCTTTCAATGACGGGGCAGCCGAACGTTTCTTCTAGCGCGAGCATCACCTGGGGCGGCAAGCTGGAGGAGGATGAGCGAATGAAGCGGAGGCCCGCATTCTTCACGATTTCCTCATTCCGCGCAGCCCGGCCCAGAATGGCCTGATGCATGGTTGGTACGGCGGTGTACCAGGTTGGCTTGCTTTCCTCTATCCACGCAAATGCCCGAAGCGCGTTGAACCCTGGCGCACACCATACGGACCCGCCGGCAGCAACAGAGGACAACACAGAAGCGATCAGGCCGTGAATATGGAAGAGTGGCATAATGTTCAGGCAGCGATCTTCCGGCGTCAGTGCCAGTGTCGCGCCGATATTGCGGGCGGATGCCGTCACATTCTCATGGGAAAGCGGCACAATCTTTGGCCGTGATGTCGTGCCAGATGTATGCAGCACAAGTGCGATATCAGCCGGTGCCGCAAATCCGCCGGATGCAGGGGATGCGAATTCCGTGGCGCTTTCGGCCAATAGGCTGAAGCTGCCAACTGGGCCATTTTCATCTGGCACGAGGCGGAGGATTGGCACATTGGCGGCTTGGGCTGCCTCAATAGCTGGCGTTTCATCACCGGCCTGCACGATCAGCGCTTTGGCCGAAAGGTCAGCTAGGTAGAAATCAAATTCTTCCCGGCCATAGGCTGGATTGAGCGGTGCCGTTGTTGCAGAGCAAGCGACGGTGAGAAAGCTTGCTGCCATTTCCGGGCTGTTCGGCAGGACGATAGCGACGCGGTCATTGCGGCCAACGCCGAAGCCGTTCAACGCCTGTTGCACCGATTGGATCAGCGCTTTCAAATCGCCATAGGTCATAGGTGCACGACCACCCGCTTCGCTTGCGGGCATGCCGATTGCGAGTTGGTCGTCAGCGTGTGCTTCAATCAGATCATAAATGACGGACGTCATTAGCGTTTCCCCAAAAAAAGAGCGGGCCGCGAACGATGTCGCGGCCCGCCACAAACATACTTCAGATCGGAGTTTACTTGTTCCACACAACGCGCGGCAACACGCGGGCGGGGACAATCTGATCTTTGTTCGCGATGATCTTGTTGAGCATTTCCACCAGCACATCATTGGTGAGGTAGTTTGGCTTCAAGCCAAGCTCCAGCAGGCCAGAGTGTTTTGGATTGTAGTAGTGCTCCTCCAGCTCCTTGCGTGGATTGGGAATGGATTTGACCTCTACGTCTAGTCCAACACTTGATCCAGCGACGCGAACCAGCTCAGCCAATTCATTGACGCTGAAGGTTTCGGTGAACTGGTTCATGATCCGCAATTCGCCCTTGCCTGGCGCATTGTTGGCAGCCAGCTCAACACATTGCAGCGTGTCTTTCAGGTTCAAGTAGCCGCGCGTCTGGCCGCCCTTGCCATAAACCGTCAACGGGATGCCCGCGACAGCCTGCACCAGGAAGCGGTTCACAACGGTGCCGAAGATGTCGTCATAGTGGAAGTTCGGCAGCAACGCGTCGTCCAGGTCGGCTTCATCCGTCGAGAGACCGTAGACCGGACCCTGCATCAGGTCTGTGACTTCAAGGCCATGGGTGCGGACGTAGAACCAGATGAGGTCCGTGTCGAGCACTTTGGTCGTGTGATAGAGCGAGCCAGCCTGGCGCGGATACAGGAACTTCTGGTCCCGGCCATTATGGGTGATGTCGAGATAGCCTTCCTCGATATCAATGTTTGGCGTGCCGTATTCGCCCATGGTGCCAAGTTTGACGATATGGCAGTTCGGCGCTTGCTCTTTTACAGCCCAGATGCAGTTGAAGGTCACGTCCAGGTTATTCTTAAGCGTGAGCCGCGCTTCCTCAAAGCCCTTCATGGAATAGGGGGCGGAGGGCTGCTCAGCGTAGTGGATGCAGGTATCAGGCTGGAAATCCCGGAACAGGCTTTCCATGAAGCGATAGTCGGCCAGATCACCAATCTTCACGTCGATCTTTTTGCCGGTAATGGCTTCGAAGGCGGCTGCGCGATCTACCAGATTGGGCGCTTCGACCAGCGCTTCGGAACTGGTTTCGCGGGCGATATTCCGACGAAGGTAGTTATCAACCGCCAGAACCTCCCAGCCGCGTGCTGCAAAGTGCATTGCCGTTGGCCAGCCAAGATAACCGTCGCCGCCTAAAATGATGATACGCATGCTCTACTCCGATAGAAGTGGCTCGGGAAATTTGAACAACGGGGATAAGTGGATTTTCAGCTGCGCCCGCGCGCTGAGGCGCTGGGTTTATTCAAGCGCGAGTGTTACACGGGTGTTACGATGCTCGCAATGTCAGCGATCACAAGTTTGGCTGAATTTCTTTAAATGCGCCATTGCAGGAGACGAATTCTGTAATTTGGTTTCATTCTAAACGCGCTTTTCCAAGATTGTCGCTGAATGAGGCAGCTTCGTCGCGCCAAATATCCGCCCATTGGCCGCTCTCGAACCCATCCATATAGGGCGCGCCTTCTGTGAAATGCAGGATTGACTGATCTTCGAGCGCGCCGTCCGAATACCCGACGAGATGGTTCCAGCGGGTAGGTAGCGCGCCAATTTCAGACTCATCTGCCAACCATCGGAAGCGGTGCAGGTCGAGCCCGCTGGCGGAATTCACATAGTCTGGCGTTAGCGCCCGGCAGCGTTCGGCATTCATGAGCATCACGCTGGACCAGTTCTTTTTCTCATACTGTGTCTGCTTAGCACCCCAGAACTTGGTTGCGTTCGCTGGCCGATGGTCATGCTGGACGCATTGCACTGCATATTGGCTGTCCCGCAGCGCCCAGAGTTTGGCGATGTCATCCAGGCAGAGGCAATCGCAGCCCATGAATATGGCCCACCCGGCATAGCCAGCAAGATAGGGTGCAAAGAACCGTGAGAACGAGAATTCTGTGGATTGCAGCGGGTCAATCTCCCGCTGGTACAGGGTGCCCAGGTTCTGAAGGGCGATTGGCGTGATCGAAACCGGTTCTGATGCGCGGCTGATGATTGAGTGCGCTAACACTTGAAAGCCAACAGCTTCCCGCCGGTCATATCCAATGAAGATTCGGATCATTTGGTGGCTGCCGCTACAAATATCCGGCGCGGAGCAGGTCTTTCATGTGGATGATGCCCTTCAGCACGCCAGCTTCCACGACAAAAATATTGGAGATGCGCCGCTCGGTCATGATCTCAATCGCGTCCTGCATGCGGACATCGGGTGTGATGTTGACCGGGGTTGGATTCATTATGTCGCGGGCCGTCTTCTGGAAAAACTCAGGCGAGAAGGCGCGGCGTAGATCACCATCGGTGATCGATCCAACCAATTTCCCGCCCTCATCCACAATACCAATACAGCCCATACCGCCAACTGCGAGTGCAGAGATAACGCCGCCCGCCTCCATGTCGGGTGTGGTGGTTGGCGGTACTTCGCCCTCGGTCGCCAGCCAGTCTTTGACATGCTGAAGCTGCAAGCCAAGTTTCCCACCCGGATGGACTTTGCCGAAATCTTCCCGGCTAAACCCGCGCGCCTCCATAACGGCGACAGCGAGCGCATCGCCAAGGGCCAAGGTTGCCGTGGTGGATGTTGTTGGCGCCAGGCCATTAGGGCAGGCTTCCGGCATATCCGGCAACTTCAACAGAATATTGGACCTGCGCCCAAGGATACTATCGGCGCGCTTGGTGATGCCGATGATTGGAATGCCGACACGCTGGCCATAAGCCAGGATGTCCCGCATTTCGCGCGTATCGCCGGAATTTGATATCGCCAGCAGCACGCCGTCCCGATCCACCATGCCAAGATCGCCATGGCTGGCTTCTGTTGGGTGCACGAAGAACGCAGGCGTTCCGGTGGATGCAAATGTCGCAGCGATTTTTGATCCGATATGCCCGGATTTGCCGACACCGGTGACGATGCAATAGGTCTTGCAAGCCACTAACGTATCGACGGCGAGCGCAAACGCCGTGTCGAGACTGGCGGAAAGTGCGGCTAGGCCGTCAATTTCTGCCTGAATAAGCGTTTGGCCAATGGTGACCGCGGTTGGGACTTTGGGGGATGATGTCTCTGCCATAGAGCGGCGGTTAGCAGATATTGATCACAGCCTGCAAGCATTGCTCTTGACGAGGCGCCCACGCGTATGCGACCCGCTTGGGTGATATGGAAAACCATCAACGATCATTCTCGCCCACTGCAATAGCGCTGACGGCTGTCCTGGCGCTGACGCTCAGCGCGTGTGGTGGCCCGCCCAGGCTGACCTATGACGGTACGCGGCCATCCACGCCGTCTGCGAATATTGGCGCACGTGCTGGCGTTAATAGTTCAGCGCAGGCAAGCCCTGGATTAGACGCGATTGTGTTTGCCGCTGCTGGCTCCGTGTATTCAGTTGATGAGCCAGGGCTTGGCGGACCGGTCGAGCTAACGGTACTGCGCGCATACAACGCAGCTAGCGGGCGCCTGTGCAAACAAGTGTCCGTCCGCCGCGTTACCGATGGCGGCACGAGTGGCCGTGTCGCGTGCCAGGGTGATACCGGTTGGTACTGGTCGCCGGTTACGACCGGCTAGGCATCTCCATGCGACTGCCCATGCGCCCTGACCATCAGCCTAGGCCGCTTGTCAGCCGGGGCGTCTCTGCGCCATCCTTATTGAGTGAGCTGCTGCAAGGCTTGGCCGTGCAGCGACGCGTGATCGTGGCAATTATCCTGCGTGAAGTACGGACCCGGTTCGGCCAGTATCATTTGGGCTATCTATGGGCCGTGCTTGTGCCGCTGCTGTTGATCATGACGCTGGCCTTCGTATACGCAGCCCTTGGACGCCGCGCGGCCCACGGCGCATCCGTCGAGTTGCTGTTGCTGTCCGGCATGATGGCATGGCTGACGTTTATAGATACGCAGAACCAGGCATCTCGAGCATACCAGACCAATCGGCAGCTTGTGGTTTATCCGATGGTGTCTGTGGTTGATATTGTGATTGCTCGGGCGCTTTTGGAGTTTGGCACCAAGCTTGCTGCCATGAGTGTCCTGACCGCACTGTTCTGGGCTGCTGGTTATGATGTGGGAATCGCGGACCCACTCGGAGTGGCAGCGGCAATGCTGACGGTGATCTATTTGGGCGCTATGTTTGGCCATACCATCGGCTGCGTTTTGGTGATCGTGCCATCGTTTCTATTTATTGTCGCGACGAGTAGACGTATCTTGTTTTACACGTCCGGCGTGCTGTTCCTACTGTCAGATGTGCCCACCGAATGGCGGACATATGTGCTCTACAACCCTTTGGCCCACGTAATTGACATGATACGCGGCGCCTGGATTGATTCATATTCCGCCCCCTATGGTGATGTCGTGTACGTTGCTGGATGGGCTGTCGGGCTAACCGCTACTGCAGCCGTTGGTGAACTCGTCGCTCGCCGCCGCCGCCTTGGCGCGAACCAGTAGGGTGCGCCCATGATCACGCTTGATGGCGTTAGCAAATCGTACCGGACAGCGAATGGATACCGGGTCATTCTGGATGACGTATCGATTCTGCTGCCGACGGATCGGCACATAGGGGTGCTTGGCCGCAACGGTGCGGGCAAATCGACATTGTTGCGCATGATCTCAGGCGAAGAAGAGCCGGATACCGGCAAGATTACCCGCCGCGCGCGCGTTTCCTGGCCGCTTGGCTTTACGGGCGGGTTTCACCCGGCGCTGACGGCACGGGAGAACCTGCGTTTCATATCGCGCATCTACAACAGCGATATCGAAGAAGTAACCGCCTTCGTGGATGATTTCGCGGAGCTGGGCGACTATTTTGATATGCCGATCTCTACGCTGTCATCTGGCATGCGCGCCCGGCTGGCATTTGGGCTCAGTCTTGCCATGCGGTTCGATTTTTATCTGATTGATGAGATTGTTTCAGTCGGCGACTATTGGTTCCGGGCGAAGGCGCAGGCGGAATTTGACCGTATCCGCAACGAAAGCGGCATGCTTTTAGTCTCGCATAGCCCTGCCACCATCCGTAAATTCTGTGATACAGGTCTGGTGCTTCGGAATGGCCGTTTGGTTATGTTCGATGCGCTTGAAGACGCAATCGACTTTTATCTTGATGATGATTAGGGACAGGCACCTTTGAACGCGCAGGTCATAGCATCCGGCGGCAGCGCCCCGGCGACGACTGAAAAGCAACAGCCGCCGTCGAAGGTGATCCCAGCTGTGCGCCCATCTGCGCCTGGGCGCCGGCGGAAACGCAGTGGCGGCCTGCTCGGTGCCTTTGCCATGGTCGTGCTGGCACCAACGCTGCTGGCCGCGATCTATTTCGGCCTGATCGCATCGCCGCTCTATGTATCCGAAGCCCACGTCACGATCCGCTCAACAAAGCAGCAATCGACATCTTTGATTGAAGCTGTGGTGACACAGGGTGCCGGCGTCAATCTCGCCACGGAAACAGAATTGGTGGCTGATTATTTGCGATCCCGCGATCTGTTGAACCGGATTGAGAATCAAGTTGGCTTCCGTGAGCGCTATGCCACATATCAGGCAGACTTTTTCTCCCGCCTAGAACCCGGTGCTTCCCGGGAAGAAGCCCATAAATACTTCCAACAGGTGGTCCAAGTTTCAGACACGGGCTCCGGGCTTTTGGAAATCAAGGTAAAGGCCTTCACGGCGGCTGATGCACACACGGTCATCCAAGCCGCGATTTCGGCGGCGGAAGTTGTCGTGAACCAGCTATCAGACCAAGCGCAAGCTGATGCGTTGACAGCTGCTGAAGCAGAAGTAACCCGCGCACTTGACCGCGTTACAGATGCCCTTGGCGCTATCGCGGCTTTCCAGCAAGCCAAGGGTGATATTGACCCCAGACGATCCGCTGAAGCGATACTGGCCGTTGTCGCCGGGTTGGAAGCAAGTTTGGCAGAGGCGCAGATTGAGCGCGCAGAGCTGCGGAGCGTCCTCCGCCCGACAGCGCCTGCTGTGAAAGCGCTTAATAGTCGTATTGGCGCGCTACAGCGGGAACTTGCACAAGCCCGTGCGCGTTTGGCTGACAATCGTGACAGCGATATTGCTGAAGATGTGCAGGCCTTCGACATTGAGCAAAAGAAGCTCCAATTGGCAGAACGCGCCTATGAATCCGCGCTGATTTCGCAACAGACAGCGCGACAGCAGGCCCAGAATGACCGCAGCTATCTGGTGGCCTATGTGCCGCCGTCGATGCCAGATGTCGCGACGGAGCCAAAGCGGCTGTATAAGATCACGACGGCATTTGTCGTCTCATTGCTGGCCTTTGGGGTCGGCGCACTCATTATCGGAGCGATCCGCGAACATGCGCGCGCCTAAGTTTCTCCTCGCAGCCCTGGCGGCTTATTTCGCCCTAGCGCTTGCCCCGCCTGCCATCGCCGTTGATGAAGACGCGCTGGACCGTGTGCGCAAGTTCGCCATTGGCTCAGCTGCTGCTGAAGCTGCCGCCCGCAGCCGCTCTAATGCTGCAGCAGCCAGCGCTGCGCGGTCTGCCGCTGCTGCGCAGAATGAAACTGGCCAGGAAGCCGCAGGCATCGCTGGCGAGGCAGATGCGCGCCGTGATGTGGAACGGGCAGAACGCCGGGCCCGACCCTTCGGCTGGAACCTCTTCAACGGCCAGTTCGCGACCAATACGGCCAATGGGCTCAATCCTGGCTATCTTATCGCGCCGGGTGATCGGGTTCAGGTCAATCTATTTGGTGCTAAGGCCTACAACGAAGTCACGGTGGTAGACGCCCAGGGTAATTTGTTCGTGCCAGAGGTTGGCCCAATCCGGGTCGCAGGCGTATCGAATTCCCGGCTGCAATCGACTGTGCAGGCCAAAGTCTCCCGGGTCTTCACGGACAATGTGCAGGTCTATGTAAATCTTCTGGGTGCGCAGCCGACTGGAGTGTTCGTGACCGGTGCCGTGATGCGCCCTGGGCGCTATGGCGGCCTGCCGAACGACTCGCTGCTGTCTTTCATCGACAAAGCTGGCGGGATTGATGTTCGCAGTGGGTCATTCCGGGATGTGCGTATTCTGCGGGCAGGCCAGGAAATTGAACGGGCGGATTTGTATGAATTCCTGGTCCGGGGTCAATTGCCAACGCCGCAATTTAGGGAAGGCGATACAATCCTGATCGGCCCTATCGGCGGATCTGTGACAGTTGACGGTGCTGTTAGAGCGCCCGCAGCGCTGGAATTCCAACGG
Source organism: uncultured Alphaproteobacteria bacterium (assembly GCA_938083135.1). Classification (GTDB taxonomy): domain Bacteria; phylum Pseudomonadota; class Alphaproteobacteria; order Bin95; family Bin95; genus VMCJ01. The sequence goes on from CALLKY010000012.1 coordinate 15,462, forward strand.
TTCCCAGTGCTGGGGCAGGAACTTGTGAGCTACGCCCGCCCAACATCAGACGCTACGCATGTCGCTCTGAGTGGTATCCGGGGCGGACAGCCCTTCAACACCTACATGAGCTATAGCCAGTTTCTACAAACCAGCCTTGGTGACGGTGATCTGGTGACGTTTCAGGCGGACCTGCGCGCAGGCAAAGTATTTGTGGAAGTGGACGGTGCGCATCTGGGTGCAAGCCGTTTCGCAGTCCCACGCGGTGCCAGGATTGAGGACGTTCTGGACCTCGTGGAAGTGAACCCGGATGTTGCCGCGACACAGTCAGTCTATCTCCGCCGCGATAGTGTCGCGCGGGACCAGAAACGGGCGCTCGATCGTTCGCTTGACGCGCTGGAACGTTCGGCACTCGCGGCTCTTAATCAGACGACCAGCCAAGCCGATATCCGCGAACGCGAGGCCCGGCTGGTGCTGGACTTCATCAAACGTGCGCGGGATGTGCAGCCCGATGGCCGTGTCGTGATTTCAACAGATGCCGGCCGTGCGAACGTTATGCTGGAAGCGGGCGATGTGATCATCGTACCGCAGCGCACCGATCTTGTGCTGATTTCAGGCGAAGTGACCTTGCCGCAATCAGTTGCGCATATCTCCGGCGCGTCGGTTGAGGATTACGTCGCCCGGGCTGGCGGGTATGCCGAACGGGCTGATCCAGAGAAAATTATCATCATCCGGGCGAGCGGCGAGGCCTTGAACGGTCCTGGCGTTCAGGTTCGCCCGGGTGACCAGATCATGGTGCTACCCGTTGTCGATGTTAAATCCTTTGAAATCGGTAAGGATGTCCTAGACGTGCTGTTCCGCGTCGCAATTATTGCGGCGACGGTTATTGCGCTGTAACGCGCCGTACAGCCCGTGCGCGTTCTGATCCTCTCAGCTGCACCTGCAGTCACGGACGCTCGGGTTCGGGCGACAGCACTTTCGCTTGCGGCACTTGGGCATGATGTTGACGTAGTGTGCCGCACAGCTGCGGCAGAAATTGGAGTACCGCAGCAAGAAGACATTGGGAGCGCTCGGCTCGCCCGGATTGCATTTAATGATGTCTCGAAGCTGGATAACAGGTCCGGTCTTGGCGGCTTGGGGCGCGGTTGGCTGCAGTATCTTTCTTGGCTGCGTCGGATGGCGCTCAAGTTAAAGCGTCCCGGTGCGGCGCGTGCATTGGCGCTGACGCAGGAGTTTTGGGCGATTGGGCCGCAGGCAGAGCAAGTGCTGGCTGGGGCTGATGTAGATGTCGTGCATGCGGTCGGCCTGCCAGCATTGCCAGGTGCGGGGCGGTTGGCTAAGCGATGGGGTGCGGCGCTCGTCTACGACTCTGTTGAGCTGGAGCAAGACCGGAACACCCAGTATTTCGGCCCGTTTGGTTGGTTGCGGATGCGGCTGGAAAAAACCTGGATCCGCCGGGCCACCGCTGTGACGACGGTCTCATCGGAGATTTCAAAGCACCTGGCGCGGCTTTACGGCATCACCCCGCCGGAGATCATCCACAATATTGCGGCCAGCCGCGAATCAAAAGAAACGATCCGGGATGTGCTGTCGACGCCTGATGCTGCGCCAATGGCTGTTTATGTCGGTGCTGCGGGATTTGGCCGTGGGCTTATGCCGTCCCTGGAGATGCTGCTAGCCGCACCGGAGTTTTATTTGGGCATTGTCGGGCCACAGGAAGACCGTTTCCGGCTGCGCTTTCAACTGGCGGCGGATCGGCTTCAGGTCTCGAAAAGGGTTGGCATGGCCCTGGCGCGCCCGCCGATCGAGGCCGCATCATTCGTAAGTTCAGCCAATGTTGCATTGGCGTTGATAGAGCCGGTGTGCCTGTCCTATGCCTACGCGCTACCCAACAAATTGTTCCAGGCTGTGCAAGCAGGGCTACCGATTGTGGTTGGGCGCACACCATCCCTCGCGCGGCTCGTCACTGCCTGTGGTCTTGGCGAAACCGTGGATGAGCGGGACCCGGTTGGAGTGGCAGCGGCTGTCCGCCGCCAGGCAGCCCGGCATGGTACAGGTGAGTACAAGGCAGCCCGTGCGCTGTTTCTATCCGAATATGACGAAAATGCGGCGATATCTGCTTGGGCGCGCCTTTATGCGGGCTTACTTCCAAGGTTAGGTGATGACCGTCACAGACTCGTTGCAGATGGAACTTCGCAGAGCCGTAATCATTGACGGTTCAGTAAGCCAGTGCCATGTAGGTACATACCCAACAATGATATTTGGCACGTAAGCTGAATGTTAGGCGGAAAGATCGCCACCAACCGGGGGACGTCATGATTCAGTCTTTTGAAGGCGCAGTAGTCGCTGTTACCGGCGCTGCCGGTACGGTCGGTAAAGAGCTGGTCCGCCAGCTGCTTAATGAGCCGACAGAACAGGTACGTGCGCTCGATAATAACGAAACAGGCTTATTTGAGCTTGAGCATGAAATGAACAAGCCGGGCCAGCTGGCCGCGTTCTTGTGCGACATCTCCCGCGAAGAAGGTTTGATGCGCTTCCTCGACGGTGTGGACTATGTGTTCCATGCCGCTGCGCTGAAGCATGTGCCGCTTTGTGAAAATAGCCCGTTTGAGGCTGTGCGCGTCAATGTGCATGGCATGGAAAACGTCATTCGCGCCTCCTTGGCTGGTGGCGTGAAGAAAGTGCTTTTCACTAGCTCCGATAAAGCGGTTAACCCAACCAGCGTGATGGGCACGACCAAGCTGATGGGTGAGCGCCTGATTACGGCAGCACAGAACCTTTCCAGCGCACGCCGCCCGACGATCTTTGCATCGACGCGGTTTGGCAATGTGGTAGGCTCACGCGGCTCGGTCCTGCCACTGTTCATGCAGCAGATTGAGCGCGGCCTGCCAATTACATTGACGCACAATGAGATGACCCGCTTCATGATGACCTTGGAAGAGGCATCAGGGCTTGTTATCGACTCGATCCGCTACGCGTCCGGCGGCGAAAACTTCATCACCAAAATGCCAGTAATGCGCATCCGCGATGTTGCTGAAGTCATGGTGGATATGATGGCCCCATACTATGGTCGCGATCCACGGGATTCTGAGATCAAGATCATTGGCATGCGCCCTGGTGAGAAACTCTATGAAGAGCTTTCAACGGCCGAAGAATTGGCACGTATGTGGGATTGCGGGCGTTACTTCGTGGTTGATCCGCTGAATGTGGATGGTGAGCGCACTTACCCCAGTGATAACCCACAACCCACGGACCGGGTCTATATCTCATCCACTGAACCAGCGATGAGCCATGAGGGCATCCGCTCCTTCATCGAAGCCGCGCAAGTCCTCCCGGAGGACTACGAGCCAGCCCCGACACCGCGCGTCGCGCTCGGCTGATCCAATCGTTCACTCACTTCTAAGAAAAGCCGCGCCTGGCTCAAACCGGGCGCGGCTTTTTCTTGTTCATTTGATCAATAGAAAACAGGTGGCGCTTCGCCAAGTAGGACTTGGCCGACAGCCTGGAAATGTGCGGCACGGGCTTGAATTTGCTGGGATAGCGTGTGGATATCCCGGAAGCGGCGTTCAAACGGGCTACCGGGGAATATGGCGCTGACGCCCGCCGCCCGATGGGTCCAGTCGGCAACCTCGATGCTGGCTTGAATGGCATTGCTGCAGATAAGGCGGACCCGGGCGCGATCCTCGAAATTGATAACCGCCCAATCGTCCGCGCGCTCATATACGTCCGCCAATACTGAAAGCGCATAGGCTTCGGCTGAGCTGACCCTGGCTTCTGCGCGCGCGAAATCCGCTTGAGTCAGGCTATCTTCCGCAAGCCGGGGCCGCCCGCGCGGTGTTTTCTCCGCCGCCAGCGCCTTGAAATCCTCTAGCATTGCCTGGGCCAGGCCGAGTGCTACGCCCGCCATCCCAACGGCATACAGCCCTTGCATGGTGAAGGCATAGAGCGGTCCAGAGATTTGCCGTTCTTCCGGATACTCGCGTGTGGAGCTGAAATCCTCCGGGACGAACAGATCTCGCACCGTATAGGAGTCAGATGCCGTACCGCGCAGCCCAATCGGGTTCCAAACATCATGGCGCTCAGCTTCATCCACAGGAAACAGCCAGGTGCGGATCAGCGGCTTGCCTTGTGCGTTTAGGCGAGGATTGCCATCAGCCTCGATGACAGGGCCATGAGCGCCCATCCAAGTCGCTTGTCGGCACCCGCTGGCGAAGTCCCATGAGCCATTCACGAGATATCCGCCCTCAACCCCTTTTGCACCTTGGCCGTTCGGCGGCCCCCAGGCGATCAGCGCTGCCGGGTCATCGAATATCGCGCGGGCCGACGTTTCCGGCAGAAATGGAGCGATGAGCGCAGCGCTATTGGCGACAAATACATTCCAAGCGACAGATCCATCACCCTTCGCCAACGCGATAATAGCCCCAAGATAGGTTCCAGGATCGACCTCCCCGCCGCCATAAACCTTTGGCAGGAGCATCCGGAGCATGCCGGAGGCAATAAGTGCATCCGTCAGGGTTGCCGGAAACCGGCGGGTTCGTTCAATCTCATCTGCTTCTGTTATGAGCTGCCGAGCGACCGAACTTGCTGCATTGACGGTGCCCGCATCAACCATCGTTAGTCCCCAACAGCGCCTTTGAAGGCCTCCAGCGCTTTGATGTGATCTTCAAACGTGGGCAGTGGGTACATTGGGTACAGCATGGCCATTTGGGCACCGAGTTTGGCCCAGGCGTCTGCTGTGCGAGCCCATTTATCCGGGTCGAAAGCATCTGCGCGGAGCCAGGTTTCTAGGCCGAACGTGGATTTGTCGCGGCCGAATTCATCAAGCCAGCCGTTCAGTTTCGCCACGCACTCCGCCGCTTTTTCGTTCGGCGGCATGATCGGCATCCAGCCATCGCCAATGCGGGCGGCGCGCTTGATGACGGCGTCTGCGGACCCGCCGAACCAGATCGGGATCGGCTTCTGCACTGGCCCTGGCATGATGTTGATTTCGCTAAACTCGTGGAACTCGCCTTTGAAGCTCACAAGTTCCTCAGACCAGAGCATGCGTAGCACCTCCACCTGTTCAGCCTGTTTGCGGCCACGGGTGCGCCAATCGGCTTCCAGCGCCTCATATTCCACATGGTTCCAGCCAACCCCGATGCCGAGGCGTAGACGCCCGCCGGAGAGCAAGTCCGCTTCCGCTGCCTGCTTCGCCACAACGCCCGTCTGCCGTTGCGGCAGGATCAGCACGCCACTGGAAAGGCGGATGGTTCTGGTGCAGGCCGCCAGGAAGCCAATGGTGACGAAGGTTTCGTGGAAGTCCTCATCCGCTGCATATGTCGGCGTCCAGCCGTCGCGGGGGGACGCGCCGAATACGTGATCCGGCACTTCAATATAGCTGTAGCCCAGGTCCTCTGCCGCTTGCGCCCAGTCTTTAATCTTGGCGGGATCATTGCCGATGGTGCGGGTGGGGAATTGCGCGCAGATTTCCATGGGAAGTTATCCTTTGGCGAAAAAGCGATTGGATGGGCGCGGTAGGCCCAGATTTTCCCGAAGCGTAGCGCCTTCATAAGCGGTGCGGTAGACGCCGCGTCGCTGCAGTTCTGGCACGACCTTATCGACGAAATCATCCAGCCCTGCAGGCAAATAGGGAAACATGACGTTGAACCCGTCGGATCCGCCTTCCATCACCCAAGTCTCCATTTCCTCCGCGACCGTCTTGGCTGCACCGACAAAGGCGTTGCCAGAATAGCCGCCCAGGCGCCCGGCGAGTTGGCGAACGGTCAGCCCTTCCTCCCGCGCCAGCTTCTTCACGCGCTCCTGGCCGGATTTGCTGGCATTGGTTTCCGGCACGTCTGGTAAAGGGCCAGCGGGATCAAACTCTGATGCGTCATGGCCAAGCGCGATGGAAAGGGAGGCAATGCCGCTGTCATAGTGGACCAAGCTATCCAGCAATGCCCGTTTCTCCCGCGCCTCATCCTCACTATCGCCCACGACTACCAGTGCGCCGGGCAAGATTTTCACATGCTCCGGGTCCCGGCCTGCGGCTTTGGCACGGGCCTTCACGTCGCCATAGAACGCTTGGCCATCTGCCAGGTTGCGGTGGGAACAGAACACCATTTCTGCCGTCTCAGCCGCCAGTTGCTTGCCCGCTTCAGAAGCGCCGGCTTGCACGATCAAAGGCCAGCCTTGAACGGGGCGCCCAATATTCAAAGGCCCGCGAACTTCAAAAAACTCGCCCTTGTGGTCAAGCGTGTGGAGCCTGTCTGGATCAAAGAACACGCCGCTCTCAACATCCCGGGTGAAAGCATCATCGGCCCAGCTGTCCCAAAGTCCGGTAACGACGTCATAGGCTTCCCGTGCCAGGCGATATCGCTCGGCATGGTCCATCTGGTCGGTCATGCCGAAGTTCTTGGCAGCATCGGGGTTGGAAGTCGTGACGATATTCCACCCGGCCCGGCCATTGGAGATATGGTCCAGCGACGCGAACCGCCGCGCGATCATGTAAGGCGGCTCAAACGTCGTGGAGGCCGTTGCGATCAGCCCCAGATGCTTGGTGTGCATTGCCAGCGCTGGCAGCAGGGTCAGCGGGTCGAAGGATGTGACCGTGGCGGAGCGTTTCAGCGCGTCCATGGGCATGTTCAGCACGGCCAGATGATCAGCCATGAAGAAGGCGTCGAACAGGCCTTCCTCCAGCTTCTTGGCATAGCTGATGAGCGCTTCCAGATTAAAATTCGCATCCGGTGTGCCGCCCGGATAGCGCCAAGCGGCAGTGTGAATGCTGACGGGCCGCATAAAGGCACCGAGTTTCATATGCCGCTTGGCCATGGTGTCAGCCTTTCACACGGTCAGCGATGGCGAGGATGCGGTCCATCTCACGCAGGACGGGGCGCTCAATGAGTTTGCCGTCAATGACAACAAGGCCCGTATCGGCTTCGCGGAATGTATCGACGATGCGGCGGGCGCGTGCGACAGTGGCGTCATCGGGTGTGAACACTTCGTTCAGGGCCGCGATCTGCTTTGGATGGATGGAGCCTTTGCCAGAAAACCCAAGGTCTCGCGCCAGTGTAGCCGCTTCCACCATGCCCTCAGGGTCTTCCAGGTCCAGGAACGGTACGTCTATCGCATCTACGCCAATGCTGGCGGCTGCGTGCACAATGCGTGAGCGGGCATAGAGCAGCGGTTCCCATGCATTGGCGCAGCGCAGTTCCGCCGCCATATCCACACCGCCGAAGAACAGCGCATCAATCCGGTCGCTAGAGCGGGCGATGTCATGCACAGCTTCGAGTGCTGGATTGGTTTCGATGATGACATGGAGGCGTGTGTCATGGCCGCGCTCAGTCAGGAGATCATCCAGCCATTTCACCTCATCTGGTGAGCGGACTTTGGGCAGCATCAGGGCAGGCGGCGGGGTATCAGTCGCCAGGACGGCTTGAACATCCAACAGGCCGAACTGCTCACGTAAGCAGTTAATCCGAACGATGCGTTCAACGTCATCATCCGCCTGCGGTTCTTCAAAAAGCTTGATGGCGTTGGCGCGAGCGGCGGCTTTGTCCTTAGGTGCAATGCCGTCTTCTAATTCGACACAGACGATATCGGCACCAGAGGCCAGCGCTTTCGGATACATGGCCGGATTAAGGCCAGGGGAGAAGATAAAGCTGCGGCGGGGCCGGACACTTGCAGTCGTGGTCATGGGAGAGCGCGTTCCTAAATTGAGTGGTGAATACCCTCAATCTAGCGGCATAGGTTAGCGCTGGCGACAGGTTCAGATTACTTCAGCAGTTTCAGCACCGCTTTTGCAGCAGCGCGAACTTCTTCAGCGCCAACGCTTTTGGGCTTCGTCTCAAGCACTGTCAGCCCTTCACCCATAGCAGCGGCAAAGGCGACGCGAGCACCGATGCGCGGCTTGAGGAGTGTGCCGCCAAGTTCGCTCGCTCCCTTGGCAATGGCGTCTGTCAGTCGGGCGCGGGGCGGTGTGCGGTTTAGCAGGAACGCGAGCGGGCAATTGGCGGCCTCTGCCAGATCCGCGACCGGTTTGGATGCCCAAAGGTCCAGCGGGCTCGGTTGGATCGGCGCGATGGTCAGATGGGCGGCGCGTAGGGCTTGGCGCGTATCTGTGTCGGAATGGGGCGGGGCGTCGATCAACACGAAATCCACGGCGTCCGCACCGCGCAATAGGCGCTCTGCGGCTTCGCGGACCCGGTGGCCGGGTATCGCTTCCACAGACAAGGCGAACTTCGGGGCAGGTGCCAGGGCGCTGCGAATGCCGCCCCAGGCGATAAGCGTGCCTTGCGGGTCTATATCGAGGAGGGCGACACGTTTGCCTGTTTCGGCGAAGGCGGCGGCTAGGTGAGCGGTGACAGTTGTTTTGCCGACGCCGCCTTTTTGTTGCGCTATAGCGATAATGCGGCCCGGCATGCTTTGTCCTCGCCTCTAAAAAGAGTGCCTAGTGAAGTCGTCCGCCAAGTGGTGTGTCGTAGGTGGGCTGAATCAGAACAACGGCACCGTCTGCATCTGGAAAACCAAGAAGCAGGAACTGGCTTTGGAACTTGCCGATCTGCTTGTTCGGGAAATTGACGACGCCAGCAACCAGCTTACCGATTAGCCCTTCAGGTGTGTAATGCACCGTAATCTGAGCGGATGTTTTTAGCTCGCCAATTTCTGGCCCGAAATCCACCCAGACTTTGAAGGCGGGCTTGCGCGCTTCAGGATATGGCTCCGCATTAACAATGCGGCCAACGCGGATATCGACATTCAGGAATTCATCGAAGGTCAGATTGGACTCAGGCTTTGGCATGGCTTCAACTCTGTAGGCGGAGCATATGGTAGCGACCGTCCGCCACCATTCCCGGCAAAGGGAATACATCGCCGCCAGCCAGGGTCAACCGTTGATCGGAAACAATCATACAGCCGGGTGCTGCCAGGGGCTGCAGCATCGGCCCTAGCCATTCTGCGAGAGCCAGTGTGTCAGCCTTGTCGCCACTGCCGATATCGCCGTGCATCAGTGCGGCCTGTTCGCCAAGCTTCGCTGCAATACCGGGAATAGTGTCGCGGAAATCGCCTTCGATCAGGTTTTCAGCGGGCGGCATGCTGTCTGGATGCGCCATGGCTTTGCGTTCGAACACAACGATGCGCCGATCAGGCAGCAATTCTTTGAGGTGGTCATAGGTGCGGCCATTGCCAAGGCCAAGCTCCAGGACGATGCCGGGAACATCCTTGATCATGGCTGCAGCACGGTTCAGGCAGGCGCGCTGCGCTTCCAGCCGGCGGATGGCGCTGTCTAGGCGGCTCACTTCGGTATTTTCGCGATCGCTTCGCGGAGTTGGTTGGTCGTATTTTCGAGGCGGCTTGCCAGCACGCGGATAATTTCGATCCCGACCTGGGGTGAGTTATTCAGCAGGCGCAGGAAATTATCTTTGGAGATTTTCAGCGCGACCAATTCGTCCTGCGCTTCAACCGTCGCCGTACGCGGGATATCAACCAGAATGGCGATTTCACCGACGATTTGGCCTGCACCCAGTTCGGCCACCTTAAGTGGGCCATTGGGTGTATTGACCAGCACATTGGCACCACCCGTGATCACGACATAAGCGGCGTCACCATCGTCGCCTTGGCGCATCATGGTGCCGCCAGGTCTAAAGGTGACCCGGTCACTGGTCATGGCTAACAGTTTCAGTTTCGCTGGCTCCATCCGCTCAAACAGAGCGATCTGGCGCAGCACATCGACTTCTTCCGCCAAAGACATCGATAGCTTCCTTAACTCGCTGGTTCGGCCGCAGCCGAATCTAGCGTTTCTACGTTAACGACCTTACCGCCAGCCACCTCAGCCGCACGGTCAAATCCTTTCAAATACTCGCCATCGCCTACGGCCCAAACGACACCGCCAGGGGCTGCCGCCAGCACGCGATCAACGAGCGCATGCCGTGTCCGTGTGTCCATGCCATCTGTCGCGGCATTCAAGATCAGGATATCTGGCTGCTTGGCGAGCGCGCGCGCAATGGCGATCTTCTGGCGCTGTGTGCCAGATAGCCTGGACCCACCGATGCCAACCTGGAACTCCAGACCCGCGCCGACGATATCCCGGCGCAAGCCAAGCTCGTCCACGGTTTCGTCAATCAGGCGACCAACTGTTTCAGGACCTTCAGCTTGGCCATAAGCGATTTTACCGAACAGGATATTATCCTGCACGGACGCCACGGCGTTGAACTCAGCAGGGTCAAAGAACTCGACAGCACCCGCCAGGTCTTCCGGCATATGCTCACGGAAGTGCTTGCGGGCCTCGATGACGCGTTCACGGATTTCGTCAGTGATAAGGCCTAAACGGTGACGGGCCGGGATGAGCTTGAACGGCAATGTCAGCAACATGGACCGTTCACGGTCATTCAGGGCTTCAGCGCCGCCGCGATCAAACTTCGCCACAATGATCTGATATTCCGGCAGATCTTCGGCCTTAATGAAGCTGTATTGCTCGAACAATGCGTCACCGGGCTCTACATCCGCGAACAATTCGAGCATCAGGGCGGCAGTTTCGCGACCAATGCCGAGTAAGTCTTCGGTCAGACCAACTTCCTTGATCGTTGCAAGCACATAGGCGTGGTCGCCAAGCGCATCGACGTTCAGCTTGTCGGAGATCACCGTGCCGAACAGCAGGTTCTCTGCCAATGAGGCATTGTCGTTGTATTTTTCTGGGTCATAGGGCTCGACCAAATCTTCCAAGCTTTGCTCAGCGAGCAGTGCGCTCAATCGTGCCCGGGCCTCAAGAATGCGGTCGCTCAGGCCATCCCTGCCTGTCAGATCAACGGCACTGCGGAGGCCGTAGTCATAAACGGCACGAGTCAGATCGACCTCTTCCAGAAGGGCGATCAGGCGATCATCAGTCGTTGCGGTTTCGTCGACGCCAAGGGTTTTGTAATCGACCCAATCATCGTTGAAGTCTTCGTCAGTGTTACCCGCACGAGCGTTCTCCGCCATTTTTTCGGTACGGGCGGCGGTCTCTTCCTCATCAATTTCTGGCGTCGCCAAGGGGCGATGTTTCAGCCCGAATAGCAGGTTCGCTCGTACGCTATCGGAGAAGAGATATGCGGCGGGGCCGACATAGGCCAAGCGTCGCCCTGTGCGAGCTTCCGTGAAGTCTGCCAGATCTTCGCCCGCAATCGCGACGCGGCCACCTGTGGGTATCAGCAAGCGCGCGAGGAGGGCGGCGAGCTCGTCCTTGCCGCCGCCGGATGGGCCAGTCAGTGCCAAGCGTTCGCCTGCCTTGAATTCCAGGTTCAAGTTCTGGACAGGCGTCGAGGTTTCGTCTTCCTGATAGGTCAGGCTCTGCGCTGCGACTGTTGCATCCTTCGGGATGGGGCTGACGGACTCGGGCTCTTCCAGCTGCAGGCTTTCGTCCAGCATGCCGGGCGGATCGAACTGCTCGACGACCTGCTCGTATTTGATCCTGGCGTCCATGTATTGCTGATAGAAGGCCAGCAATTCTTTCCAGGGCGAGTTCATGTCTTTATGGGCGCTGATAACGCCGATAAGCGCGCCGATGGAAAGATTGCCCTCGATCACCAGATAACCGCCTATGAGATAGAACAGAAACGGCGTGAACTGGGCCAGCGTATTGTTGATGAACTTGATGATGAATTTACGCTGATAAATCTCAAAGCGAATGTCGTAGATGCGGCCAAGGTGCATCGCGAATTCAGCGCGCATCAGGTTAGATGCATCGTTGGAATGCACTTCCTGGATGCCATTGATGCTTTCGCTGATGCGCTCAGAAACGCGCCGAACAGCTTGCACACGCCGCTTGCCGAGGGCGTTCACCTTCTTTTGCAGCTTTGGAATGATGTAGCCCTGGATCGGGAACATCGCCATTGCCGCACAGCCCATCATCCAATCCTGGACAATGATGAAGATCAGGAACGTGATCAGCATCCCAGCCTGGAAAACCGGCTGGGCAATCGCGTCACCAATGAAGCCGCCTAACGGCTCAACTTCCTGGGTGATCATCGGGATCACTTCACCCTGGGATACACGCTTGAAATGGGGCAGCGGGAACCTGAGCACCCGGCCATAAAGCGTATAGCGCAGGCGGCGCAGCATACGCTCACCCAGGCGGCCCTTGGATGAATTGATAAAGAACTTGAACCCGCCATTGATGATGACGAGCAGCAAAAAGCCGAAGCACATGAGTATGAGGAACGGTATCTGCTCGAACTCGAAACCAAGCACTTCCTTGGGGAAATCGCTCACACTGCCGCGAATCGCATCATTGACGATGCGCTTCACAATATCCGGCTGGAGATAAATGAATGGGAATGCCGAACAGGTGACGATCAACAGAAATATCTGCTGCGCCTTGCTGTAGCGGAATATGAAGCCGTATATCGTGCGGTCCATACCGACCCTGTTCGATGTCCCCCCGGACGACGCCGCGCGCCGTCAGCCGGGGTGAATCTAGCGGACTAAGTTCCCCGGGTAAACGTTTAACCTTATGGCGCTATTGAAGTTCACACGATTGACGGCCAATAGTGTGATCGAGGCCCGGTTCTCAACCCTGACACAAACGCGAGCGGCGCAATGTCTGAAGCCAACAAACCGCACAAAGAAGCTGCCTCACCGGCGGATGCGGACGGCGTTTCAAAGGATGATACGCCTCTCCCGATTACAGAGGGGCCAGCGGAGCTAGATGAAGCTGCACCGGTTGAAGCAAAGCCTCTGCTGCGCCGCCGGGTCGCCCGAACAGCAAAGCGATCCTTGGCCGACACACCGGCGTTTTTGCGATACGTGATTCAGCGATTTATTGAAGATAGAGGGCTGCAAACGGCTTCATCCCTGACATACACGTCTTTGTTGGGGCTTGTGCCGATCATTGCCGTGTTCCTGGCAATTCTATCTGCCTTCCCGGCGCTTGAGGGTGCCAGGGACCAAGTGAAGGAGATGATTTTAGCGCCCTTGGCCCCTGGGGCTGGCGAGACCGTCCGTAACGCGCTGGAGACTTTCCTCGACAATGCCAAGGGCCTTGGGACCATGGGCGTGATCGGCATTGCCGTTACGTCTATCCTGATGCTGAACACGATTGAAAGCACACTGAATGGCATCTGGCGGGTTGTGCTGCGACGACCACTCGGCTTGAAGTTGATCGTGTTCTGGGCGCTCTTGACACTGCCGCCGCTTTTGATCGCCGCCAGCCTGTCTCTCTCCAGCTACTTCTTTGATGTGGCAAGCCGGGTGGATGTCTTCGGCATTGCTGACATTATGGAGCAGGTGACGCCGTTCTTGATGCAAGCGGTGGCGTTTACATTCTTATTTGCTGCCACACCGAATCGTCGTGTCCGAATCCGGGACGCAATGCGCGGTGGATTGGTGGCATCCCTGCTATTCGGGTGCCTGAAGGCAGGGTTCGGATTTTACGTGGCGTCCGCCACCAGCAACCAAACGATTTATGGCGCACTTGCTGCTGTTCCGGTCTTCCTATTGTGGATTTATCTGTCCTGGATGGTGATCCTGATCGGTGCGGAGGTTGCTGCCGCCCTGCCGGAATGGCGTGGTGTGCTTGCGGCAGAGCAACGCCGCCGGCTGACCTCTGGCGAGCGGCTCGTCGCTGCCGTCGGTATATTGAAGGTGTTGTGGCGGGCGAGCCTGGAGGGCAGGGCTGTCGATCGGGATGATATTGAAAGCGTCTTGCCGGGAAGTACAGCCGATCTCGGCGCCGTTGTCGGGCGCTTGATCCAACTTAATCACGTCGTCGTCACGGAAAATGGCGGCTTGGCATTAGCGTCTGACCTGGATGAGGTCTCGCTCTACGCCCTTCAGCGGGAACTCGGACTGGCGCTAGAGGAAACTGAGCAATTCCATGATGCCATCGCCAATGAGGCACCAGATCTGAACGTCCCAGAACTGGCGGCCCTCATGGCTGAAGCTGAAGCCGCCAAGGCCAAGATTATGGCGCGGTCAATTAAGCGCTTAGCCGACCATTAGTCACCTGTCGTTAGTCACCAGTCACGAACGGCCAAAGTTCATCGGCACCGCGGGCGGCGACCATGCGGCCGAGCATGATGGCCCAATGGCTTTCATTGCCGAACTCATCCCGCCATGCCCAAAGGCGGCGGGTGGCGTGGTGTAAGCTGTGCTCATAGGTGAAGCCCATAGCGCCGTGGGTTTGGTGGGCGATGGCGGCACCGCGGGTGGCGGCCTCACCGACACGGGTTTTGGCGGCGGCGATTTCAGCCAGTGCGCCGGTGCCCAATCCGCCTTTGCGCGATACGGCTTCCGCTGCAGCATCTGCGGCAGCGCCGGCAGCAGCTGCTTCGCCAGCAAGTTCGGCGAGGCCATGTTGAACCGCCTGGAACTTACCGATAGGGCGGCCAAACTGGCTGCGTTCCAGCGAATATTGCACCGATTGATCTAGAATTTTCTCAAGCCCGCCTGCCATCTGCATGGACCGGACGGCAGCACCCATGGCGACCAATGCGGCTTCATCCAAGCCATCTGGCGCGGAGGCAGTCGCGATGGCTTTTGCGCCATCAAAGGATACTTCGTCCGCTGGCTCGCCAGCCAGATTGATGTTCTCGCGGATCGCGCAATCAGCCCGTTTCACAAGTGCGACGACTGCCTTATCGCCGTCGCGCGCCAGAACGGCGATATGGTCGGCATTGCGCCCAAAAGGAATGTGCCGTGCGGTCCCAGTAAGCACACCATCCGCCGAAATCGCGATCCGGGCCTCCGCCTGGGTAGGTGCAATGGTCATTGGGCCGGTGGGCATTTGCAGTTTGGCGTGGCTCAACATCCAGGCTGCCAGCAAGGTGTCTGCCATGGGGGCTGGAACGGAAAACCGGCCTGCGGTTTTCAGCAGCGCAAACCCGTCCAGCATATCAACGCCAGCGCCGCCAAGCGCTTCGTCGCCCCAAGCTAGGGTGAGGCCGGATTCTTCCAGCGTGTTCCACAGGTCCGTCGGCCATTCGCCAGCTTCAGCGGCGTTGATAACGCCGGGTTCCGACATGTCCTGGAAAATCCGGGTTGCGGCGTCGACGATCAGATTGTCTTCGTTGCTCATGATATTTGCCTGAATCTTAATATGTTAGCGAAGGCCAAGCTGGCGCGCGACGATGCCGCGCAGCACTTCATTAGTGCCGCCGCGAATGGTGGAGGAGGGAACGCGCAACAGGCCTTCAGCCATGGTGCGGGCGAAATCATCTGTCGATTGCCCAAGCGGCTCAGTCGGTTGGACCTGCCGGATATCATTCAGCAGCGTGCTTTCGTAGCGGGTGCCGATATCTTTCACGAGTGCGGCTTCCACGGTGGGGGACCCGCCTTCCTGTAATAGCCCAGACACCCCAAGCGACATGCGCCGCAGTGATTTCAGTCGCGCAACGGATTGGCCAAGCATTAGGGCTTCGCGATCATCGGGCTCATTGCCGATTTTGCGCGCAGCTTCAGTTAACACGATTGCGGAAGACAGGAAGCGTTCGGGGCCAGAGCGTTCCAGCCCAAGCTCACTTGTGACCTGGTGCCAACCGTCGCCCTCTTCGCCAAGCAGGCAGTCGTCTGGAACGAAAGCGTCCGTGAAGTGGGTTTCGTTGAAATGCTCATCGCCGGCCATGTTTTTGATGCTGCGAATTTCGATGCCGGGAATGGACAGATCAATCAGGAACTGGCTCAAGCCTTCATGACGGTTCTTTTCGTCCCGGGTGCCGCCGGTGCGGACCGTTGCGATCATGTAGTGGCAGAAATGCGCGCCGGAGGACCATATTTTTGTGCCGTTGATCTTGTAACCGCCATCCACTTTTGTCGCTGTTGTTCGGAGTGATGCCAGATCGGACCCAGAGCCCGGCTCACTCATACCAATGGCAAAGTGGCACTCGCCAGCGGCGATACGTGGCAGGATGGTTTTCTTCTGCTCTTCCGTGCCGTTCTTCAGGATCATGGGGCCGGACTGACGGTCTGCCACCCAGTGGGCGGAGACCGGGGCACCTGCAGCGAGCAATTCTTCCGTCACCACATAGCGCTCCATGCTGGAACGCTCATGGCCGCCATATTGCTTCGGCCAGGTCATGCCAAGCCAGCCTTTTTGGCCAAGTTTCCGACTGAACTCCAGATCGACGCCGAAGCCCCAACCATCTGCGACAGGCACGAACCCGCCAGAGGCTTTTTCAGCCGCCAGAAAGTCACGCACTTCCTGCTGTAGAGCCTTCAGTTCAGGCGTGAATTCCACATCTGGAAAGCGAAAGGCGTTGCTAGACATATCGGGCATGCTCCAAAGGTAAACGATCAAATAGAGATTAGGCGAAGCCCGCGCGCTGTCCAAGGGGTGCGTTATTGCGTCCGGGGTGCTGCCCGGCCGCCGCCGGCTGCTTCGTCGGCCATTTCAAGTAGCCAGTCGCGGAACGTCGTTGCCGCGCGGGTTTCTGCCGTGCTTGGGGTCATGATGATCCAGTAGGCGTAGTCTGCCGGGCGGACGATTTCGAATGGTCGCACCAGCAGGCCTTGTGTCAATGCGTCATCAACCAGTGCGCTCCTCCCAATTGCGATGCCCTGGCCCTGAATGGCGGCCTGGTTGATCAGGATGGTTTCGGTGTAACTGGGCCCTGGCGGTGGGGGGCGGTCAATCCCGGCAAGTGCAAACCAAGGTGCCCATGCATTCCAAGGCTCCCCCGGATGGTTCAGCAGATCATGGATCAGCGGATGATCATCAATGTCCTTCAACCGGCGGAGCGGGGTGGGGCCGTTGACCAACGCTGGGCTGCATACGGGATACAGGTCTTCTTCCAGGAAGGGTTCTGATTGCAGGCCATCAATCACAGCGCCAACTCCATAGCGGATCGCCATATCAGCCTCCCCCCTACGGATATCGGCATTGCGGGGATTGGCGTCGACCAGGATGTCGATGTCGGGGTAGCGGCGGCGGAAGTCTGGCAGGCGCGTGTTCAGCCAGCCGAACGCGAACGACGCCAGCATTGATACGCGCAGGCGGGAGCGCGGCTGCATTCCAGCACGGGCGTTCGCTGTGGCCTCCAGGATGCGCGCAAACCCGTCAGCCAGACCAGGCGCGTAAGCGGAGCCGATATCTGTCAGCGCCAAATTACGCCCGGCGCGGCGGAACAATTCCTCGCCTAAATCATCCTCCAGCGCCCGAATTTGCTGGCTGACAGCGGCAGGCGTGACGGAAAGTTCCTCTGCGGCTCGCTTGAAGGACCCAAGGCGTGCTGCGGCTTCGAAGGCGCGCAGGGAGGTAAGAGATGGTAGTCGCATGTTCCACTCATTAGAAAAACTACACCAATATATAAGAACATATCGTTTTTCATGGGCAATATCTAATGCTAAATGTTATCTCCAAGCAGGGTTCCCTACTTGGCACGTTCAATCAGCCTTAAGGAGGCGCTTCTCATGTCTATCGTGCTTTCATTCCGTGGACCATCTTCACCCGCAAGCCCAGCAGCTGCAACGCAGGTTACAGCGAAGCGTCCGGGCATTCGTATTGGGCAGAAGGCTGTCAGCGCGCTTTGGGCTTGGAAAACGCGCCTTCGCAACCGTGCCGAACTCCGCGCCTTGATGGAGCGGGCCGATGACCGCATGCTTGCTGATGTTGGCCTAACCCGTGCTCAAGTGGCGGATGAGGCCGGGCGTCCATTCTGGCAGGGCTGATTCCATGGCTGAATTTCTGCTGCATATCGGCAATCGCAACTACTCCAGCTGGTCACTTCGCGGCTGGCTGGCCTGCCGCCTTGCCGGTATCGATTTCGACGAACACATAATCCCGCTTGATTTGGCCAGTACGGCAAAAAACATTGCTGCTGTCAGTCCAAACCAGCGCGTGCCATGCCTGTTTCACAACGATATTGTTGTTTGGGATAGCTTGGCGATCGCGGAATATCTGGCGGAATTGAACCTGGACGTCGCGATGTGGCCGAAAGATCAGGCGGCCCGGGCGATGGCGCGCAGTATGGCCGCGGAAATGCATTCCTCATACATGGGCATCCGTAACCGTTGCCCGATGGATATGCGCGGCAAGGTCGATCCAATCCAGATGCCCGATGACGTCGCCCGTGATGTGGCACGCCTTGATGCGGCGTGGAGCAATGCACGCGCAAAGTTTGGTGCTGGCGGGCCGTATCTCTTTGGCGAGTGGAGCCTGGCGGATTGTTTCTTTGCGCCCGCGGTCAGCCGTTGCCGAACCTATGGCTTGCCGCTGAGTGATGTTTCTGCAGCATATGTGAAGGCGGTTCTGGCGCATCCTGATGTTTCCTGGTGGGCCGCGCGCGGCGCAGAGGAGACGTGGACGATCCCCCATGAAGATGCGTCCGAGCAGAAATTCTAAGTAAACGCCTCTGATCTCCCTCTCGCCTTTTTAGGTGATCTGCGCGAAAGTGTGGATCATCTGAACGATCAAACTTTGAGGGGGAAAAAGCCCATGCGTTTTGTAACATTCCAGGATGGCGGGGCCGAGAAAATCGGCGTGCGCCAAGGCGATAGCATCATTGATGTCTCCGCCGCCGCCGCTGCATTCGGTGGCGACATGATCGGCGTGATCAAAGGCGGTGACGCCGCTAAAGCTGCACTCGCCAAAGCCGCTGAAGGTGGTGCTGGCAAGCCGATGGCAGACGTCAAATTGCTGCCGCCGATCCCGAATCCTGGCAAGATCCTGTGCATTGGCCGCAACTACGCTGCCCATGCTGCTGAAGGTGGGGCAGCCCCCCCGACATATCCTGAAGTTTTCGTGCGTTTCCCATCATCATTGGTTGCCCATGGCGAGCCGCTGGTGGTGCCGAACGCATCTGACAAGTTCGATTTTGAAGGCGAGCTGGTTCTGGTTGTCGGCAAAACGGGCCGCCATGTTTCAGAAGCTGACGCACTTTCGATGGTCTACGGCTGGTCGCTCTTCAACGATGGCAGCGTGCGCGACTATCAGCGCAAAGCCAGCCAGTGGACGATGGGCAAGAATTATGACGGCACGGGCGGGTTCGGCCCCGATATTGTGACGGCCGATGAAGTCTCCCCAGGTGCCATGGAATTGCAGCTGAAGACGACCGTATCTGGCGACGTTATGCAAAACGCCAATACCCGTGATCTGCTCTTCCCGGTCGCTAAAATGATCTACCACTTGACCGAAGTGATGACGCTACATGCTGGCGATATTATCGCGACCGGCACGCCAGAAGGCGTTGGTTACGCGCGCAAGCCGCCGCGCTTCCTCGTCGCCGGTGATACGGTTGACGTTGAGGTCGAGCAGGTTGGCGTTCTGACCAACCCTGTCGTCCACGAATAGAGCCTGAGAGACGGAGAGGGCGGGCAGATTATGCTCTGCTCTCTCCCCCCTTTTTTTACGCGTCGCGGCTAAGGCCTTGTTCATCCAGAGCGTCCAAATAATCCGCCATCAGGCCTTCCTGGTTCTCGCCGACAAATCGGAGATAGCGCCAGGAGAAAATGCCGGTGCCGTGGCCATCATCAAAGCCAAGCCGGATCGCGTAATTGCCGTTTGGCGCGATGGTTAGAATTTTTACATCGCGCTTACCTGGCACGATCTGCTTCTGGCCAGGGCCATGGCCCATCACTTCGGCTGATGGGCTTTCAACCCGCAGAATCTCCGCCGCCAGAACATATTTCGGCCCGTCATCGAATGCGACGGTTAGGGTGCGCTTGTCTTGTGATAGGCGGATTTCAGTCGGCTGTGGGGCCGGGGCCGCATCTATTTCTTGCATGCTACGCGTCATGGCTCACTTGGTCTCCGGCGTATCATCAAGCTGTCGAGCGTCTTCTGGGAGCATGACCGGAATGCCGTCCAAAATAGGATAAGCAAGGCCCGCTGCGCGGCTGATGAGCTCCTGCGCCTCAGCGTCATATTCCAGCGCTTCCTTGGTCACAGGGCAGACGAGGAGGTCCAGCAATTTAGGATCGACCGGGGCGGCGCTCATTGGCGGCTACCTTGCGTTACGGAAAAGCGTGGTGCCACGTTTAGCACACCCGCCCGGTGCGCGCCTACAGCCCACTGATGGTCAGAATGACTGTGTCGGCGGCCTCAATCTCCACGACCGTATATTCACCGACATTCTTGGTGGAATGCGCGCGGATAGGCCGCCCTGCCAAATCATCCAGCCGGAAGTTTGAACCGTTCGGCGTGTAGATCCACACAGTCATCCGGGTATCGTTGGGCGCATCTTTTGGCCCCCGCCGCGTTTCTTGCGCTGCCTCAACCCTTGGTGCGGCCGCGATCTGGAATTGAGCTGCACTTGGGCCTGGAACAGTGGGTGGTGCTGTAATGTAGAAATCACCCGCGATGTAGGCGTCCGGGTTGAGATAAGCGAACCCTTCTGCTGCCCAACGCCATCCACCGGCACCGTCCATATCAGCTGGGATATAGGTTTCATTTGCCGCCAGCTGGTATGTATGGCTGATCTCACCAAGCGCCCGCCAATTCTTGACACGCAGCAAAGGTGCAGCACGGGAAAACCAAATGCGCGCTGCTTGGTCCTCAAATTTGATTTGCGATACGCCGACACCAATCAAGGGCTTATTGCCATCCGTGCGGGTGACGTAAACCCCACCTTTGCGATAGATGGCGTCAACCAACCCGCCAGCAATCTCACTGTCGTGAATGTCCCAATCGCCACTGTCGTAGTAGAAACCATCGTGCGGCACGTCGATATTTTGGCGGCATGAGCGCACTAAGACCGGGTTCGGTCCCTTGCAGGCGAAGAACACAGGCGTTGTGGCTAAGCGACCATATCGGGCATGCCAGCCCTTCTGTGCTTTCCCTCTTGGATCATATTTTACAGTGCGGAGATGGGGCGCTGCACGGACATTGTGCCAGCGGATGGAGGTACCTTCTCGCACTACATAGTCGGCATAGTGCATGTATTCCATATAGCGATTAGCCAGTAGACCCAGCCGCGCACGGGGGTTTACGGCGCGCATTGCGGCTTTCATATCCCGGAGCAGGATGTGCCGCGCGTGGTTGTGGGAAATCGTAGCATTCGGATTATCACCGCCGACATGGCCGTTCGGCATGTTCCAAAGAAACGCGCCATCCATGAAGATGCCCTCATAGCCGTTCTGCAACGCTTCAACGGCGCGGGCGATGAAGACGTCACGGGCGGTCTTCTTGGTGATGTCCAGCAGGTGCCAATGGCCTTTAGATTTATGACTATAGGGGGCCAAGTGCTGTTTGCCGGCAGAGTCCGTCAGCATCAAGTTTGAAAGCTGGCGCGCGTCGCCGTCCCGGGTCGATACAGCACCCATGAAGAGATAGTACTCGGGCGATGCGCCGCCCTCCCGGATAGATTGCGCAGCCGCCGCAAGGGGCAGGGCGATCCGGGCGATTGCAATGCTATTCTCGCGTGGCATGGCGGATGCGAATGCACGCATTTCGGAATCTGTTGCAAAGCACGTGCGTTTGCGGGCTTTGCTGGCACCGCCGCAATGCTTGCCACGGGCATCTTGAATGAGGCCACGACGGCTGATGGAGCCGACCACAGGTGCCCATTGGTTGGGCACAAACTGCGCAATTTCAGCATTCTGCATGCCGCGTCGATCAGGTGCGCCGAAGCGTTTGTCCTGGATGCGGGCAAGCGATACGTCCACGTAGAACCGCATGGCTTTTTGTTCGCCACGGCGCACATCCATGCGCGAACGGGCTTTGTCGCCATTGCGGTTGAACTCAGTGAAATAGGGGAAGAAGGCGCTGATCCGGCCTGGCTTTGCTTCATAGGCGATGCCACCAAGCTTCGGTGTGTCGTACACGACGAAATGCTGGCCGGTCTTGAAGCCTGGAACAATGCTGTCGCCATCGCGAACGGGGCGTTTGACAGCCTTGTTCCAATTATAGGGGTAGAACGTGGAGATGCCTTTGCCCGAATCAGCCGCAAGCTTCGTCGCGGTCAAGTTCAGCAATTCAATCCGCTGTGTCCGCGCCACGGCAACGGCACCAATTTCCGCAGCAGCCAGGGCCTGATTGAATCGGAAGTTGAGATCAACCCGGCCATTCTGATGGCTGATCCTTACGGTCGCTAGTGTAGCGCCATTTGCACCAGTAAAATTGAAGTCGCCCGCGCCGCCAGCGCAATCGCCGCCAGCGAGGGTGATCTTCTGGCTTTTCGACAGGACGAACGGCTTGAACGCGATGCCCTGGCCAATGCCCAAGCTGTTGCAAGATGCGGCGAGGACGCTGGCGGGTGCGGAAAAGCCCGCCAGCATGACACCTAGAACAAAGGCGATTCCGCACTTAGTCATGAATGTAGTAATAAACGCGGCGGAGCGATGCGGACATGTCACCAGCTGCAACCACAAGGCTGTTATAGGCCCCTTTGTAGGTGCCATCGTTCACATCAATCAGCGGCTTTTTGTTGACGCTGACGCGGATACGGCCATCTGGGCGGGGCTGGGCCTGAACCCGAACTTGGTCGCCATCACGAACCGCACTATCGAGGCTCGCAACCGCAAGCCGTTTGACGCCGCTACGAGAGATCACATGCAAAGATACGCTAGGGGCGGCACCTGGGATCACGGTGATCCAATAACCAGCCCGGCGGTTTGTGCCTTGTGTCAGGCCAATTCGGATATTGGCGTCTTGTGCGTTCGCGACAGTGCCAGCGTAAAGAATGACATCAAGCGCGAAGGCGTTTGGCAGCGAGCGATCCAGTGTTAGACCAGCATTGTCTGATGGATTGCCATTGCCTGCAGCACCGCCACCGCCGCCGCCTAGGATCGCGCTGAGGACGCTAGAGGCATTGCCGCCACCGCCAGCCATGCTGGACGGCGTCATGGAAAGACCGGTTTTCTTGTCATAGCCAAACCGGCCAAACAGCGCCGTCCAGCGCGGATTGTTTGAATACTCGCCGTCCACGAATTGCTCTTCGATGAGCCGGTTGTTCCAGTAAGGCTTATTGGTGCCAAGTGCCGCGCGCAGGTCTTTCAGGAACTTGGGATCAGCGGCTTTCGCTTTTTCTGCTTTGTCGACCAATGCGCCAATTTCATCTTTCAGCGCCTTAAGCTCTGCCTTTGAATTCGTGGATTTTTTGGCGGCGACAGGCTTGGTATCGGCGTCAGGGTCGCTCCAGCGGTTATAATTGCTCTGAGACATGGCGGGTGAAGCGGCCATAGCAACGGCGAGCGCCGTCGCTGCGATGGACAGTGTTAAGTGGCGCATTCTTGTATCCTCCCTAGATTTTTATTGCCTTACGCTAGTCTATATGGCTGAAGAGCGCCAATTTTGTGGCACTGGTTGCATATCGACCTAAAAAATCTTCGGTTCGGGCGTTGGCGCCCCGGCGTGAAGGAAATCGAAATCGCATCCTTGGTCGGCTTGGGTGACGTGTTGCATGAAGAGCGCACCATATCCGCGGGCATAGGGGTTTTCAGGCGGTGCCCAGGATTCTTTGCGTTTGGCTAGCGTCGCTTCATCAACATGCAGCTCAAGTTTCCGGCCTGCTACATCCAGCGTGATTTCATCGCCGGATTGTACGAAGGCCAGCGGTCCCCCGACTGCGGCTTCCGGCGTGACATGCAGCACGCAGGCACCGTAGCTCGTGCCGCTCATCCGACAGTCTGAGATACGCACCATATCGCGCACGCCCTGCTTTAGAAGCTTCTGCGGGATTGGCAATTGGCCCCATTCCGGCATGCCGGGCGCACCCTTTGGACCAGCGTTCTTCAGCACCAGAACGCTATCCGCCGTCACATCCAGATCAGGGTCATCAATCCGGGCATACATATCGTCTACGTTTTCAAACACGACTGCTATGCCGGTGTGCTGCAGCAGCCGTTCTTCTGCCGCTGTCGGCTTTATGATCGCGCCAGTGGGGGCAAGATTGCCGGAGAGTGCGGCCGTTCCGCCGGTTGGCGACAGCGGTTTGTCGCGGCTGAAAATAACCTCATCATTGTAGACTTCCGCCGTCTCAATGTTCTCACCAAGCGTGCGTCCATTGCAAACCACGCGGTCTAGGTTCAGGAGATCATCAATCTGCTTTAGCAGCGCGCGCAGGCCGCCTGCATAATAGAAATCCTCCATCAGATAGATGCCCGATGGCTTCAAGTTCAGCAGGGTCGGCGTGGTCTTGGAAATTTCATCGAAACGCGCCAAGTCCAGCTTGATGCCAGCCCGGCCCGCCATGGCCGTCAGGTGGATAATGGCGTTGGTGGAGCCTCCAAGGGCCATATCCGCTGTAATAGCGTCATCGAATGCAGCTTCTGACAGAATGTCCGAAGGCTTCATGTCCTCCCAGACCATATCAACAATCCTGCGCCCAGACCGGCTCGCCATCATCTGATGGGTGGAATCCACGGCGGGAATAGAGGATGCGCCCGGCAGCGAGAAGCCAAGCACTTCGGCAATTGAGGTCATGGTGGAGGCCGTGCCCATTGTCATACACGTGCCGGCAGAGCGAGCCATGCCTTCTTCCAGCTCACCCCATTGCTCGTCTGTCACGTTGCCCGCGCGGCGTTCCGCCCAGTATTTGAAGACGTCGGTGCCAGACCCAAGCGTCTTTCCGCGCCAGTTCCCACGCAGCATTGGCCCCGCAGGCACATAGATCGCGGGCAAGTTCATGGAGATGGCACCCATAAGCAAGGCTGGGGTGGTCTTATCGCAGCCGCCCATCAGCACAACACCGTCAATGGGTTGGGAGCGCAGCAGCTCCTCCGTCTCCATCGCCAGGAAGTTCCGGTACATCATGGAGGTTGGCTTCGTCATCTGCTCGCCGACGGACATGGCGGGCATTTCCATGGGGTAGCCGCCAGCCTGCCACACACCGCGTTTTACTTCTTCAGCCCGCTGTCGCATGTGGCTGTGGCACGTATTGCTATCGGCCCAGGTATTGATGATGCCGATGACAGGCTTGCCCGCAAAATCTTCTCGCGAAATGCCCATTTCCATGGTGCGGCTGCGATGGCCGAAGGCGCGCATTGTATCAACGCCAAACCAACGATGGCTGCGAAGGTCTTCAGGCATTTTCTTGGTCATGGGTCAGGCTATCCGGCTGCAGGTTTCAATGTCGCCGGATAGCATGCCGTTAGATCATACGCGTGTCACGCGGGCGATTACCGCTTGATCAGCACAATCGCTTCGATCTCAACGGTAATGCTGCGGGGCAGGCTGCCCATGCCAACGGCAGAGCGGGCGGGGCGGCCAGCATCGCCGAACACATCGACGAATAGGTCCGTGCAGCCATCAATAACTTTGGGGTGCTCCATGAAGTCTGGGACAGCGTTGACCATGCCAAAGACCTTTAGAACGCCTGCAACGCGATCCAAGTCACCATCGAGCGCATGCTGCATGATGGAAAGCAGGTTCAGACCACAAAGGCGCGCGTGACCGGCTGCATCTGCAGTGCTGACATCGCCGCCAACCTTGCCGGTTTCAATGCGTCCATCATTGTGGCGCGGCCCAACGCCGGAGGTATAGAGCGTATCCCCGCCAATCCGGAAAGCGCCGTAATTGCCAATGGGGGCGGGCAGGGGCGGCAGGTCTAGGTTCAGGGCTTTCAGGCGTTCACTGGCGCTTGGCATTAGGGGTCTCCTGTTCATTCAGCTATGGGGCGAAGCTTGGCTAGGCCATGGGCGCTGGCTTCGACAACGCCGCGTTCTGTGATGAGACCGGTGACGAGGCGGGCGGGCGTTACGTCAAACGCATCATTCCGGGCGGGACTGGCCGCTGGCGTGATGCGGACCCGTGCTTGCCTGCCAGAATCAGTAACGCCGTTGATATGCGTTACTTCGTCTGGTGCGCGCTGCTCGATCGGAACCTCGGCAATGCCGTCATAGATGGTCCAGTCGATGGTGGGGGTCGGCAGGGCAACATAAAACGGCACGTCGTTATCCTGGGCGGCAAGGGCCTTCAGATATGTGCCGATCTTGTTGCAAACATCACCGTTCGCTGTCGTTCGGTCCGTTCCAGTGATGCAAAGATCAACAAGGCCGTGTTGCATGAGGTGCCCCCCAGCATTGTCGACGATTACATGATGGGGGACGCCATGGGCGCCAAGCTCCCAGGCAGTCAGCGCAGCGCCTTGGTTACGGGGGCGGGTTTCGTCCACCCAAACATGCACAGGAATACCAGCATCATGGGCTTTGTAGATGGGGGCCAAGGCTGTGCCCCAGTCCACGGTCGCGATCCATCCGGCATTACAGTGGGTCAAGATGTTGATGGTGGCACCGGGTGGTTGGGTATCCGCAATGGCTTGAATGACCGCCAGGCCATGGCCGCCTATGGCCGCATTGATCGCGATGTCTTCCTCTGCGATGGCGTCTGCTTCGGCCATCGCGGCGGCGGCGCGGGCTTCTACTGGCAACGGCCGCAGTACGGTGGACACACGATCCAAAGCCCAGCGCAGGTTGATTGCCGTCGGGCGCGTCGCGCTCAACGTGGTGAAAGCGTTGACGAGGCTGGCGTCACTGGCATCTGCCGCCATAGCAATAGCAAGGCCGTAAGCAGCTGTGGCACCGATCAAAGGCGCGCCACGCACCTGCATCGCTTTAATGGCATGGGCGGCGGCGGGCATGTCTGACAGTGGAATGACGCGAAACTCGTGCGGTAGCACCGTTTGGTCAATGATCTGCACCGTGCCCGCCGTGTCGCGCCAAATCGAACGGTAGGGCTGTCCGTCGATACGCATCAGAGCACCCGCCCAGCAACGGCGTCGAGCATTGCCACAGTGGCAGGATCGCGGGAGTCGGGGGCCGTGATGACTGCAACGTCGAGGGCGTTGTGGCACCCCGCATGGCACAGGCCTTGCCGCCTGGCGAGCAGCGGCACAGTTCGGCGTACAATGTCCCGCGCCTTAGCCGCATTCTCCTGCAATACGCGGATGACGGCCTCTACGGTGACGGCGTCGTGGTCTTCATGCCAGCAGTCAAAATCTGTCACCATGGCGACAGTGGCGTAGCAAAGCTCAGCCTCACGGGCGAGCTTCGCTTCAGGCATATTGGTCATGCCGATCACGCTGCAATCCCAGCTGCGATACAAATTCGATTCAGCGCGGGTGGAAAATTGTGGGCCTTCCATCGCTAAGTAAGTCCCACCCCGTGTGAAGGCGATGTCTGCTGCTTTGGCGGCTGCCGCCAGCGCATCGCCGAGGCGGGAGCAAACCGGTTCCGCCATTGAAACATGGGCGACGCAGCCTGGACCAAAGAAGCTTTTCTCCCGGGCGAAGGTGCGGTCAATAAACTGGTCGACCAGGACAAAATGGCCCGGCGGCAATTCTTCCTTGAGGGAGCCGACAGCGGACAGTGAGAGAATTTCAGTGGCACCCAAGCGCTTCAGCGCATCAATATTGGCGCGGTAATTCAGGGCTGTTGGGCTGGTTTTGTGGCCTCGGCCGTGGCGCGGCAGAAACAGCACGCGCTGGCCGTCCAGCACGCCTTCCATGATGTCGTCTGATGGCGTGCCGAATGGGCTCTCCACCGTGATCCAACGGCGGTCTTCCAGGCCATCGATATCATAAACGCCGCTGCCGCCAATTACGGCGATGACCGGTGTTTCGGCGGGGTGTGGCTGGTTGCTCATGAACTTCGTGCGCTCCAAAAAATAAGGGCCGCGTCCCTATTCAGGACGCGGCCCCACTTGAACCGTTTTGGCGGCTTCAGGTCAATGCAGTTTGCGCCAGACCTGCTTCTTGGTCAGATACAGCAGAACCGTCAGGATCAGCAGGAAGATCACGATCTTGAAGCCCATGCTCTTGCGTTCTTCAAGCTTCGGCTCTGCGACATAGGCGAGGAACTCGCTCACGTCCTTGATCATCTGTTCCTTGGTCGCCTTGGTGCCATCTTTGTATTCGATCGCATCATCAGCCAGCGGCGGCGCCATGCTAATGATGTAGCCTGGATAGTGGGCGTTATAGTATTTGCCTTCTGGCACTTCACAGCCTTCCGGCGCGTCCATGTAGCCGTCCAGGATGTTCGGCACATGATTTTCAAAGCTCGCGCGCGCCTTGACCATCAAGCTGAGATCAGGCGGCACTGCACCGCCATTCACGGAGGCGGCAGCTTTTTCATTCGCGAACGGGGACGGGAAGTAGTCCGAAGGGATTGCTGTGCGTGGCAGGACTTCGCCGTCGTCGTTAGGCTCCGCCATAACTTCATATTCGGCGGCGATGCCTTTGATCGCGTCTTCCGGCACGTCTAAGTCCGCCAGATTACGGAACGTGAAATACTTCAGCGAGTGGCATGCAGCGCAGGTGCCCCGAAAGACTTCGAAACCACGGAACGCGGCTTTCTTGTCATAGTGGCCAAAGACGCCCTGGAAGCCCCAATGGCGGTCATTATGCGGCACATCTTTCGGCGTGCAAACCGTTGGCTCACCACCGCCAGCAGCAAGCGCGATGCTCGTACCGATCAGGAGTGCTGCACCGGCTTGAACCGTGCGCTTAGCGACAAGCGCCGGAACTGCGAGAAGGTGTTGAAAGCGACTTTGAGTGCCCATATCCGTTACTCCTACTCTGCGGCTTGCGCAGCGGGCGCATCATCGTCAGGTGAGCCCCCGGATATACTCAAAGGCAAATCCACGGGTCTCTCATACAGGCCGAGTATCGGCAGGATCACTAGGAAGTGCGCGAAGTAGTAGGCTGTCGCAAGCTGGGAGATCAGCACCCATGGCGGTTCCGCCGGCATCGCGCCGCAATACCCCAGCAAAATGCAATCTGCCAGGAACACCCAGAAGAAGATGAAATAGACGGGGCGGAATTTGGCGGAGCGGATCGGCGACCGATCAAGCCATGGCAGCACGAACAGCACCGCAATAGCTGCGAACATGGCAAGCACGCCAAACAGCTTATCGGGTACGGCCCGCAGAATTGCGTAGAACGGCAGGAAGTACCATTCCGGCACAATGTGCGATGGCGTTACTAGTGGGTTGGCCGGAATATAGTTATCCGGGTGCCCCATATAGTTCGGCGCATAAGCGATAACCGCGACAAAGATTGTCAGGAATACGCCGAGGCCGAACAGATCCTTGATTGTGTAGTACGGGTGGAAGGGGATGGTGTCGCCCTTCTTCTTGATGTCGATACCCAGCGGATTGTTGGAGCCATGCTGATGCAAGGCTGCCAAATGCAGGATCACGACGCCCGCAATCGCGAATGGCAGCAGGTAATGCAAGGAGAAGAAGCGGTTTAGTGTCGGGTTATCAACACCGAAGCCACCCCATAGCCATGTCACGATGTACTCACCAATGATCGGCAGGGCCGAGAACAGGTTGGTGATAACGGTCGCGCCCCAGAAGCTCATTTGGCCCCAAGGCAGCACGTAGCCCATGAATGCGGTCGCCATCATCAGCAGCATGATGACAACGCCCAGGATCCACAGAATCTCGCGCGGCGCTTTGTATGAGCCATAGTAGAGACCGCGGAACATATGGATGTAGACCACGATGAAGAAGAACGACGCGCCGTTCATATGGATATAGCGGATCAGCCAACCGAAGTTCACGTCGCGCATGATGCGTTCAACGGAATCGAAGGCATAATCGATGTGCGCGGTGTAGTTCATTGCCAGCACGATGCCGGAAACGATCATGATGCCCAGCACGATGCCTGCGAGACTACCGAAGTTCCACCAGTAATTCAGGTTCTTCGGTGTCGGGTATTCATGCAGCTCGTGGTGCATCATGGAGAAGATCGGCAGGCGGTAATCTACCCACTTGACGATCGGATTGCTGAATTCAGGATTGCTCATCTGTTTCCGCCTCAGCCGATCTTAATTTGCGTGTCGGACAGGAATTCGTATGGCGGCACCGGCAGGTTCAGTGGGGCCGGGCCTTTGCGAATGCGTCCTGACGTATCGTAGTGCGAGCCATGGCAAGGGCAGAACCAACCGCCATATTCGCCTTTTGCGTCACCAGCCTTCTGGCCAAGCGGGATGCAGCCCAAATGGGTGCAAACGCCAACCAGAACGAGCCATTCGTCTTTGCCGTCCTTGACGCGCTCATCATCTGCTTCTGGATCAATCAGGTCATCCATCGGCACAGCGCGGGCTTCAGCGATCTCTGCTGCCGTACGCCGGCGGACAAAAACAGGCTTGCCGCGCCATTTGAACGTGACGGACTGGCCTTCCTCGATGGGCGCAAGGCTCACCTCAATGGAAGACAGCGCCAGCGTATCTGCGGCTGGGTTCATTGAATCAATGAACGGCCAGACCGCCGCTGCAGCGCCAACGGCACCCATTGCGCCGGTCGCCATGTATAAAAAGTCACGACGACCTTCATCGACATCGCCATGGCTATCGTTTGTTTCGTGCGCCGTATCGGGCATGCGCGCAAATCCCCACACTCTAATAAGATGTCTCTGGGATAGACCAAAACAATGCCCAAACCCAAGGCAGCCATTGACTTAAGCGTCAATATGACGCGCAACTTCACTGGGCGCTAGAGGCGGCGATTTTGCTGTAGTTTCGCAGGCCTGACACGGACTGATTCTGGAGCTTAATCCACAATGCGCATCGCCCTTTGCCAGCCTGATATTCCGCAGAACGCGGGGACGATCTTGCGGCTAGGGGCCTGCTTTGGCGTTGGCGTTGATCTGATCGGGCCAATGGGATTTGTGGTGACAGACAAGCGTCTGCGCCGTGCCGGTATGGATTACCTGGACCTTGCTGATATGCGCCAGTTTCCAAGCTTCGATGCCTACCTGGCCCAAGTTGAGGGCCGGATGGTGCTGTTGACGACCAAGGCCGAGGCCACCGCGCACGAATTCCTTTTTCAGGCAGATGATGTGCTGGTCCTGGGCAGCGAATCGTCCGGTGCGCCACCAGAGGTGCATGCTGCAGTGGATGCTGCGATTCGTTTGCCGATGCGCCCGGGCGCTCGCTCGCTGAATGTCGCCTTGGCAGCGGCCATGACACTGGGGGAGGCGCTTCGGCAAACTGGCGGCTTGCCGCTTAGCCCGCCCGTTGATTGATCCAGATCATGACGCGGGCGGCATATCCCGCGTACAACAAGTGCAGCCTGATACCGAATCGGAGTTGACTCCCAATGTCTCTGCCTGACGCCGAAACCGTCGCCCAACATAAATCTGCCGCCAGCCAATGGTTTGAGGCGTTGCGCACGCGCATCTGTGCGGAATTTGAAGCGATTGAGGATAGTCTTGCGACCGGTCCGCATCAGGACCTGGCACCCGGCCGGTTTTCCCGCAAAGCCTGGGAACGGACTGCGGTCAACGATGATGCGAGTTCCGGTTCCGGCGGCGGCGGTGTCATGGCGACCATGCGCGGGCGTGTATTTGAGAAGGTTGGCGTCAACGTATCCACGGTGCATGGCCAGTTCTCGGATCAGTTTCGCGGGCAAATTCCTGGTACTGAGGATGACGCTAGTTTCTGGGCAAGTGGCGTATCGCTGGTGGCGCATATGCGGAACCCACATGTTCCCGCAGTACACATGAACACCCGCCATATCGTGACGGGCCAAGCCTGGTTCGGCGGTGGGGCTGATCTAACCCCGATATTCCCGGAAAATCATGCGGACGATGCCGCAAGCTTCCACGCAGCACTGCAATCTGCATGCGATAGCGCGAATCCTAGCTACTATCCGCGCTTCAAAGAATGGTGCGATGAGTATTTCTACCTGCCGCATCGCGATGAGCCGCGCGGCATGGGCGGCATTTTCTATGACAAGCTGGACACCGGCGACTGGCACGCAGATTTCGCCTTCACAAAATCCGTGGGCGAGGCATTCTTGGATATTTACCCACGCATTGTCCGCTCCCGGATGGATCAGCCATGGACTGATGCGGACAGGGAAGGGCAGCTCATCAAGCGTGGGCGGTATGTTGAATTCAATTTGCTGCATGACCGGGGCACTAAGTTCGGCCTTATGACCGGGGGCAACACGGAAGCGATTTTGATGTCCATGCCGCCGGAAGCGAAGTGGCCGTAACTGGCTGTAGCTGTGGATAACTTGAAAGATCGGCCATAGACCCCGAATCGGGAGATTCGTAGGGTCTGCCGCATTCGATTCGGGCGCAGATGCACATGCCTCTGCCTTCAAGGACGCTAAACGCTCCATGGCTGAACGCACGCCTTCTTTTGAGGCCCTGTCCCCCCGCTTTCAGGGGTTTGACGCCTATTTCGCGACAGAGATCGCCCCAGATGCTCCCGCACTGGCGCCGCGCGCGTCTGAGAAGCGGCGCCTGTCTTGGCGGCTGAGGGCATTGTTGGCGGTTGCTGTGGTGTATCTAGCGACAGCGCCGTTCGTGTTGATTTTCATGCCGGAAGGCGCGGCCCAATTCAGGCCCTGGGTTATCGTCAGCTACTTCATTGTACTGCCGGGCGTATTGTTTGGGCTGCTGTCGCCTGCTGATGCCGAAACACAATTGGCCGTCGCTGCAGATGTATGGGGTGCCGCCCGCCGCCGGATTGCAGCATTCTTTGGCTTTGAGCACGCCCCACCGCCTGAAGCAGAAGCCTTACGCAAGTTTGTTGAGCTTTGCCCCGCCCCTCCCGCCGCCAGCGCCTTCGTCGCCCATGAGCGGATTGTCGGCCGGATCAAGGCCGGTCCTGCTGCTGGCGTCGTGGTTGAACTGGTTGAGGGTGTGATTGGCGATAAACCGGCAGCCATGGCGGCGCTTCGGTTTGGCGGCCCGGCATATGGCGTTGGCGCATTGCTTGATGACCGGATCGATGGCGTCGATAGGCGGGGGCTAGAGAGCCTGCGCTGTGACTTGCCACCGGGCTGGCGGCACCTGACAGCATATGCCGATGGTGCGACAGTTTCTGAGCGGCTGACTGCAACGGAAACGCTGTCTGCGTTCGCTGAAATTCGGGATGCGACGGCGGCAGAAGCCGTCAATCTGGCACTGGTGGACGATTCGGCAAAGATGTACCTGGCCCTGACAGCCCCCGTTTTCGTGACGGGAGAGGCCACACCGAACGCAATGTCTGTTAGTCACGCGTTGCACGACTATGATGCGCTCGTGCGGATGGCTGAAGCGCTTCGGCCCATGTTTGCGCATTAAATCTTTGTAATATCGCGAATAAGTGAGCCGCTAGGGATTGCATCCGTAGCCCGATGCCCGAATTTTGACGCATTGTCCCCAGATGACCTGGGGGCAAGCGCGATTCAATGGTTGCGGATACCGGGGACGCCCCCGTAAATTACAACATCTAGGATGTGAGGACGTTTGATGCGGAATATGTTGAAGGCTGTCGCAGGCGCTGCCACGCTTTTTGCGGGCGTAATGTTCGCCGTGAGCCCAGCTCTCGCGGAGCCGCCCCCGGGCGAAGCGACCACGGCTGTCGAGATTAGCGATCAGGACGTTTTCTACGGCAGCGCTGATGCGCCTGTCACAATCGTAGAATTCGCGTCCCTGACTTGCCCGCACTGCATGCGCTTCCACACAGAAGTGATGCCGAAGCTGAAAGAAGGCGTGATCGGTGAAGGCAAAGTGCGCCTGATCTATCGCGACTTCCCGCTGGACGGTTTGGCGCTTCGGGCGTCGGCCCTAGCACGTTGTGGCGGCCCGGAACGTCGTTTGGCAATTTTGGACCTGCTGTTTGAATCACAGCCCGTATGGCGCAATTCCCAGGACCCGCTGACGTCCCTGGCGCAGATCGGCAAATTGGCTGGTCTTAAGGAAGAAACATCCCGCGCCTGCATGGAAGATAGGGGCATGTTCGATCAGATCATCGCTGAAGCCCAGATTGGCGAAACTCAGCATGGCGTGCGCTCCACGCCAACGCTGATCATTGGCGAAACCCGCTATGGCGGCGGTCTGACGGCGGAAGACATCACCGACATCGCCAACCAGATCGCAAAGTAACAGGGGCCGGTCAGGCGAAGGGGGCTGAATGGCGAATATCGTCAAGCTGCGGATGGCCGGCTTCAAATCCTTCATGGAGGCGGCGGAGTTTGGGATCGACACCGGTTTAACCGGCGTTGTCGGCCCAAACGGCTGCGGCAAGTCTAATGTCGTTGAAGCCTTTCGCTGGGCGATGGGGGAGACCTCGGCCAAGCAATTGCGCGGCGGCGGCATGGACGATGTGATCTTCGCCGGTGCGGCTGGCCGCCCTTCGCGGAACCATGCCGAAGTCTCCATCAGCATGAGCGATCCTGACGGTGAATTCCCCATGCCGTGGGTTGGCCAGACCGAAATTGAGATATCCCGAAAGATCGAACGCGGCGGTGGATCCACCTACCGGGTGAATGGCCGCGAAACCCGTGCGCGGGACGTGCAGACACTGTTTGCAGATCTGGCGTCTGGTGCGCGATCAGCGGCGATTGTCAGCCAGGGCCAGATCGGTGCGTTCGTTATTGCGAAGCCTGAACAGCGCCGGGCTATCTTGGAGGAAGCGGCTGGCGTTGCCGGTCTCCGCGCACGCCGCCATGAAGCGACGCTGCGGTTGAATGCAGCGGAAGCGAATCTCGAGCGGCTGGAAGACGTGCTGTTGGGGTTTGATAACCAGTTAGATGCCCTGCGCAAGCAGGCGCGACAGGCGGGCCGGTTCCGCAGGCTCTCTGATCTCATTCGCGCGGCAGAGGCATCCGCATTCATTGCCCGGTGGCGCATTGGCGAATCGGCGCTGGCTGAAGCGGCAGAGGGCGCAAAGGCGGCAGAACGCGCGGTTGCAGAGGCCGTGGCTGCGTCCGCCGCTGCTGAGCGCTTGGCGACTGAGGCGGCGGCTGCTCTCCCTGCTGCTCGCAAAGAAGAAGCTGAAGCCGCCGCCGGGCAACAGAGATTGCGGATCGAGCTTGAACGTATCGAGGCCGAGCGCCGCCGCCGGGCAGACGCCCGCGCCGCCGCCAAGGACCGTTTGTCTGACGTCGCGCGGGACAAAGAGCGTGAGGAAGCGCGCAAACTCAACGCCAAGTCTGCTCTTGAACGATTGGCCGAGGAATCTGTCGCGTTGGATGCAGCCGCTGCGGAATTGGCCGATCCCACTGGTCTGGACGCCCGTATCGCAGCACAAAGCGAAGACGTAACGGCGAAAACCCGCGCCGCCAATGCTGCTGCCGATGCAGCGGCATCCTTAGAGGCCGTCCTGCGTGCCGCGCAAAACGCGCGTCAGGATGCTGCGACCCGTGCTGCGCGCGCCGCTCATGCCGTATCAGAAGCTGAGCGCGCCCACGCTAAGGCCTTGGCTGCTGCGCCCTCAGAAGATGCGACCAAAGCCGCCGCGGAGGCTGAAGCTGCTGCCCGCGCCACGGTCGAACGTCTACAGACCGCAACCGAACAAGCCCGCGCTGCCGCTGAAGCTGCACGCGCTCTGGCGGCTGATGCGCGGGACGCCCGTGCAACGGCTGATCAAGCCCGTGCTGGCCTCGCCGCTGAAGTGAAGACACTCTCAACCCTGCTCGCCAAAGGCAAGGCCGCTGCATTTGCCCCTGCGGTGGATCACATGCGCGCTGCATCGGGATATGAAACTGCACTCGGTGCAGCCCTTGGTGATGATCTTGAAGCAGCGCTTGACCCCGCCGCGCAGGAGTTCTGGGTAGAACGGAAGGCTGCCGGGACCGATGCGTCGCTTCCGCCAGGTGGGGACCCATTGTCTCAATTTGTCGATGGGCCAGCGGCCCTGAAAGCCAGGCTGGATCAAACCGGTGTGGTGGCCGACCAAGCGGCTGGCGCAGCACTCGCGGATAGGCTGGCTATGGGGCAGCGGCTTGTTTCCAAGGATGGTGCCGTGTGGCGGT
Organism: uncultured Alphaproteobacteria bacterium; assembly: GCA_938083135.1. Classification (GTDB taxonomy): domain Bacteria; phylum Pseudomonadota; class Alphaproteobacteria; order Bin95; family Bin95; genus VMCJ01. The sequence continues at coordinate 51,013 of CALLKY010000012.1, forward strand.
GGGACGGGTTTACCCGTCAGGCTGGTGCCGAAACATCCGCCGCGCGCCGCCTGGCGCTGCAGAACCAATTGAAAGCGGCTGAGGCCAGCTTGGCAGAAGCTGCCGCCAGCGCTGACGCTAGCGGTGCCAAGGCGAGTGAAGCCATTCAGGCTGCGAAATCTGCTGAAGCACTGGAACGTGAGGCATCTGAGAAGATTCGCTCCGCACGCCGGGATGCGGAAACCAGAGCAGCTGAACGCGGACGGCTTGAACGTGCGGCCTCTAGCCATGCTGCTGGCCTGGCCGCAAAAACAGAAGCGCTCGCCCGTGACCGGCAACAGGCCGAAGAAGCGCAGGAAGCAGCAGCTGCGATTGAGGCTAGAGCAGCGGTCGCAGAAGACCCCACCGCAGCAAAAGCCGAGGCCGAACGCCTGCGCGGTGAGGCCGGTGCCGCCCAAATCGCGCTTGCCGAAGCCCGAGCAGAACGCCAGCGCTTGGAATCGGCGAAGAATGCAAACGCATCCCGTCGCCAAGCCGTCGCTGCAGAAGTCCGCCAATGGCGCGAAGCAGAATCTGCTGCGTCCGATATGATTCAGGCACTTTTGAAGCGTGCGGAAGATGCCGAGGCCGCAATCGCCAACGCCGCTGAAGGTGACGCTGGCGAAGATCAAAAGCGGGCTGGACTACTGGACGCGCTTGAGCTTGCAGATGCCCGCCGACGCACCCTGGCGGATGCGCTGGCGAAAGCGGAAGCTGACGCAGTGACTAAGGCGGCAGGTGCGCGCGCGGCGGAGTCTGCTGCGGGCTCAGCGCGGGAAGCGCGGGTTGGTGCCAATGCCCTGGTCGAGCAGGCGCGCAAGGCCGTTCAGGCGTTGAAAGAACGTATCGAGGAGCGGCTCGATGCAACCCCGGAAGACCTCGCCGAGATCGCAGGCACGGACCCGGAAGCCGTGAGCGGCGATTTGGATGCGCTGGACCGCAAGGTAGAGCGCCTGCGTCGTGAACGCGAAACCATGGGTGCGGTTAATCTGCGCGCCGAAACAGAAATTGAAGAGATCGAATCGCAATCCGGAACCATCCGAACCGAGCGCGAGGACCTAACCGCTGCTATCGCCAAATTGCGCCGGGGCGTGGCGGAGCTCAGTGGTGAAGCGCGCCAACGTATCCGTGCAGCGTTCGATCAAATCGACGCCGAATTCTCAACCCTGTTTGTGCGCCTGTTTGGCGGCGGCAAGGCGCGGTTGGCGCTGGTCGGGTCTGATGACCCGCTGGAAGCTGGGCTTGAGATCATGGCCAGTCCACCCGGTAAGTCACTGCAAACCCTATCACTGCTTTCCGGTGGTGAGCGCGCTTTGACGGCGCTGGCGCTGGTGTTTGCCGCGTTCAAAGTGAACCCAAGCCCAATTTGCGTGCTTGATGAGGTTGATGCGCCGTTGGACGATTCGAACGTCGACAGGCTCTGCACCCTTCTGGAGGAGATGGCGGAGAGCGGGCACACGCGATTCTTGGTCGTCACCCATCACCGCATGACCATGGCGCGTATGCACCGGCTCTATGGCGTTACCATGCCTGAGCGGGGCGTTTCGCAGCTTGTTTCGGTTGATTTTGACGCTGCCCAGGCGATGCGCGAAGCAGTCTGAGTTACAGGCGGGAATCACATGCGACAACAGGGCGCCCCATGAACCGCCTTAGAAGTGTTCCAGAAGCTTGACACTCCTTCGGCTCGCTGCCTAATGTCCGCCCGCTTGGCCGCAATAGTGGCTATTTGCGCGTGCTTATGTATTTAAGGCCTTCCACAGGGATGATCGGGCCATGGTCGATGACCAGCTTGATAAACGCCTTAAAGACCTGGGCAAGCGCGTAAAAACAGCCCAAGCGAAACGGGCAGAGCGAACCGGGGCGAGCGGCGGTGGTCGTGGCAAACCGGCAGAAGGCATGGCGGTTGGTGTTCGTATCACCGTCGAGATGATTGCGGGATTGGCTGTCGGCGTCTGCATTGGGCTGTACGCGGATAAGCAATTGGGCACGGCACCGTGGCTTCTGATACTGGGCTTTTTGCTCGGGGCAGGCGCTTCGTTCGCCAATGTGTTGAGAACGGCGCGGGAGTTGGACGCGCGGCAGGCGAGAGAACGCCAGGCCGCCATCGACCGCGCAAGAGATGAATGAGTGAGGGGCGACAGTGGCGGCAGCAGCAGACGGACACGGCGGCGGCGGCGGACTTGATCCGCTCCACCAGTTCGAAATCTACCCGATCCTGTCGATCAATATCGGCGGATACGATGTCTCGTTCACCAATTCCTCTTTGTGGATGGTGATTGCGGCAGTCGTTGCCTATTTGATTATCAGCCGCGGTGTCGGTGCTGGATCGCTTGTACCAACGCGCATGCAAGTCGTTGCTGAAACACTCTATTCCACCGTCGCCAACATGGTGCGGGACAATGTCGGCGATGCTGGCAAGAAGTATTTCCCATTCGTCTTCACACTCTTCATGTTTGTGCTCTTCGGCAATCTGCTGGGCATGATCCCGTATTCATTCACGTTCACGAGCCATCTGGCCGTGACGTTCGCTATGGCTGCAACGATCTTCGTGACGATCACGATCATCGGTATTATGCGCCACGGCCTGCACTTCTTCAGCCTGTTCTTCCCAGCTGGTGCGCCTCTGGCGACTGCGCCGATCCTGATCCCGATTGAGATCATCTCGTATCTCTCGCGTCCGGTCAGCCTTTCGGTGCGTCTCTTCGCCAATATGATGGTTGGCCATACGCTGTTGAAGGTTCTCGGCAGTTTTGCCCTGATGATGGGGGCTGCTGGCATCCTGCCGCTCGGCCTTCTGGTCGGCATTACGGCGCTAGAGTTCCTTGTGGCCGCACTGCAGGCCTACGTGTTCACGATCCTGACGTGCATTTATCTGCACGATGCGATCCACCTTCACTAAACCCTTTCTCAAAAATAACGTTTAATTAGGAGTAGATGACATGGAAGCAGAAGCTGCAAAGCTGATTGGCGCGGGCTTGGCCGCGATTGGCATGATCGGTGCTGGTATCGGTGTCGGTAACGTTTGGGCGAGCTACATCACCGCCCTCGCTCGGAACCCAGCCTCTAAAGCCGAAATTGGCGCAAACATCTGGATCGGCTTTGCCGTGACGGAAGCTATTGCGTTGTTCGCGCTCATCGTCGCGCTAATTGCGCTGTTTGCTTGATTGAATGACGGCCCGCTTAGCCGGATGTGCTTTGTCGCCTCCGGCCAAGTGGTCGATTGTTCTTTCCGCCTTGTAGGGTGGCCCGCTTTTGCGGTCTGCCTAATCCAAAGCGTTTGCGACTAAAGCAATGGCGTGTAATGGGCGAAACAGCTCGTTGCCAGCCATGCTGATAGGGGACCCGCGATGCCTCAGTTTGATCCCACTTGGTTCGTTAGCCAGATATTCTGGCTCGTTCTGGTGTTTGGCGCGCTCTATTGGCTCATGGTCAAGCGCGCGCTTCCTAAGGTCTCCAAGGCTTTAGATGCCCGTGCAGAGCGGATTCAGGGCGATCTTGATCGTGCTGCAAAGCTTCAGCGCGATGCGGAGATCACGGCGGAGACCTATGAAGCCGCTATCGCCAAGGCGCGTGATGAAGCCCGGGAGGCTATTCGCGCCGCCCAGGTCGCAACCGTCGCTGATCTTGATGCACGTCAGGATGTGCTGTCCAAAGAACTGGCGGCTCAAGCCAGCGCTGCGGAAGCACGCATTGCAGAAGCAAGCAAAGATGCGATGGCCAGCGTGCGCGAAATCGCCGTTGGAACAGCACAGGCTGCTGCCGGTCACTTGATCGGCGGCAATGTTGATGAAGCCAAGGCCGCATCCGCGGTTGATGGCATCCTCAACCGCCAGACCACCCACTAGGCGCGGCTGGGAGCCGAACCGATGACAGAGACACATATCGTCGCCATCGCGCTGGTAATCTTCCTGGCGCTCGTGTGGTGGAAGGGCCGTCACGCCATTCTAGGCGGGATCGATAAAAAGATCGCGCAAATCCGCACAGAAATCGATGACGCCGGCAGGCTCCGTGAGGAGGCCGAGCGCCTCTATGCAGAGAATGCCAAAAAGGCTGAAAATTCTGATGCAGAGTCTGCTGCAATCGTGGCCCAGGCAAAAGCCGAAGCAGAACGGATGCAAGCGGACGCCATCGCCAACTTTGAGGCGATGACAGAACGTCGGCGTGAACAGGCTAAAGCCAAGATCGCGCAAGCCGAAGCTGAAGCCATTCGCGCGGTTCGAATTGAAGCGACGCGGGTTGCGATGCAAGCTGCCCGTGAGATCATCCGGGATGAACTTTCCGGTGATCAGGCTGATGCGTTGCTGAACCAAGCTATTGAAGACTTGCCGCGCCGCCTTAGCTAAGCGCGCCCAACCCATCGCTTTCAGGAAAAACCATGGCCAAGCTTCAGATCGTTCTTAAAGACTCGGTCCACCCGATTGAGATCGAAACGAGCAGCATTGCAGCGACCCGGATCCTGAACCGCTACACGCTGTTCATGCAGAATGGCAAACAGGCGAGCTATAAGTTCCCGCTGGACGCACCGATGGCCGGGTTCTTATCTGTGTCATTTGAGAATGTTCTGTCCGTTATGCTGCAGACGGACTGATCGTCCGGTCCGGCATGCCGGAGACTCGGAAACTCCTCGTAACCGGTGCTGCCGGATTTATCGGTTTTCATGTCGCCAGTGCACTTCTGCGCCGCGGTGACACAGTTATCGGCCTCGACAACGTCAATACATACTATGACCCGAAGCTAAAGCGGGATCGCTTGGCGCTGCTGAATGCGACGCCAGGTTTTTCATTTGTCGAAGCGGACATTGCCAATCCAGGCACATTTGATCGCCTGCCTGATGATGTTGCTGGCGTGATCCACTTGGCGGCGCAAGCCGGGGTCCGGCACAGCTATGAGCATCCGGAAGAGTTTATCCCAAGCAATCTGGTCGGGTTTTACAATGCTGCTGCCTTCGCGGTTGCACGCAAAGTGGGCCATTTCGTATTTGCTTCCACAAGTTCGGTTTACGGCCCTGGCCCAGAGCGACCTTCAACAGAAGCCATGGCAGCGAACCATCCGCTTAGCCTGTATGCCGCTACGAAAAAGTCCAATGAAGCGATGGCGCACGCGCTCTCTCACATTAACCGTCTGCCAGTAACGGGGCTGCGCTTCTTTACGGTTTACGGGCCATGGGGCCGGCCTGATATGAGCTTCTTCCGCTTCGCTAAGGCGATCATCGCAGGCGAGCCAATTGATCTGCATAACCATGGCCAGATGACGCGGGATTTCACCTTTGTGGACGACATTGTTGCGGGCGTACTGGCTGCATATGACAAGCCCCCTCACGTGGATGCAGCATGGGCAGACGCACCGTCATCGGGCACGAGTGGGGCGGCACCCTATCGGATTTTCAACATTGGCTCCGGTCGACCGGTCGACCTCGCCACATATGTCGCCGCATTTGAGCGCGCTATAGGCAAAAAGGTGATCACGCGGAATGTGCCCATGCATCCTGGCGAGGCCCTGGATACCCATGCGGACGCTTCGGCATTGGCCGCCTGGACGGGCGCTTCTCCTGAAACATCATTGGATGATGGCGTCGCACGTTTTGTCGCGTGGTATCGTGACTACTACAGCGTCTAACCGGCTGATATGATGCTGCCATGTTGTTGATCCCTTGCCCATATTGTGGTGATCGCCCTGAAACGGAATTCTCGTTTGGTGGCGAAGCGCACCTGCACCGTCCTGACCCGGGCTCTGCTGATGATGCTGCGTGGGCGGAGCTATTATTCCTCCGCGAGAATACCAAAGGCTGGACGCGGGAACGCTGGCGTCACGGCGCTGGCTGTGGGCGCTGGTTCAACTTGACCCGGAATACGGCCACGAACATCGTCGGGGATTCCTATCCCATGGGCGCGCCAAAGCCTGCATTTCCAAAGGCATCGGGCTCGTGAAGAACAGGCGGATGTCTACTGGCGGGCGGATCGATCGATCTCGGCCCCTTTCGTTCAAATTTGGTAGGCACGCCTATAGCGGTTTTGCTGGTGATACAGTCGCGTCTGCCCTGCTTGCCAATGGTGTTGATGTCATCGGGCGCTCTTTCAAGCGCCACCGCCCGCGCGGATTGCTGTCCCTTGGGATCGAGGAGCCGAATGCGGTTCTCAATATTGGGCAGGGGCGGAATGGCCTGCCAAATAGGATCGCCAGTGAAGTTCCGCTGACGCCCGGATTGGAAGCCTGGCCGACAAGGGGGTGGCCATCTCCACAGTTTGATTTGGCCGCAATCCTGGGTACGTGGCCGGCACCGCTCGCTGCTGGGTTCTATTACAAGACATTCATGGGGCCAGGCCTGCCGCGCGCACTGCTTGGCGGACGAGATGCCTGGAACGGCCTTTGGGAACCTGTGCTGCGACGGATGGCCGGGCAAGGCACAGCGCCGGATGGGATTGACCCGGACGCCTATGAGCACATGAACATCTACGTCGATGTCGCCGTTGTCGGCGCAGGCCTGGCAGGCCTTGCAGCGGCAGATACAGCGGTGCAGGCCGGTGCTTCGGTCGCCATTGTCGAGCGTGACACTGTTCCCGGTGGGCGTACGCTTAGTGCTGCGCGCCAGTCGATGATCGATGGTCGTCCGGCAGATGCGTGGGCCAGTGAAACGTTTGCTGCCGTCGCGTCCAATCCTGGGGCTTATGCGCTGCTGCGCACAACAGCCTTCGGGCTTTATGACCAAGGCTATCTGGCCGCTGTCGAACTACCGGCAGATGGCAAAACGGCAGGCCGGATTTGGCATATTCGGGCGCGCAAAATCGTTCTGGCGACGGGCGCTATGGAGCGTCCCATGGTGTGTCCAGGCAATGACCGCCCCGGCGTCATGCTGGCAGGTGCCATGGAATCCGCCATTGCCCGCTATGCCGTGAGACCTGGCGACAGGGCCGTTATCTTTGCCAATCACCGGGGGATGGATGGTCTGGAAGCTGCGTTTGCAGACGCGGACATCCACGTCGCTGCCCGGGTTGCCATTGATGAAACGGTGACAGGCGTGCAGGCATCCCGTGGGCGTTTGCTCAGTGTTGATATCGCGCCCGTGCGGGATGGCGCGCCGGATATGACCCAGCGTCGCCGCGTTTCAGCGGACATCATGGCGACATCTGGCGGATGGACCCCTGCATTGCAATTGCATGTGATGACCGGTGGCCGCCAACGCTGGGATGAGACGCTGGGGTGCTTCCTAGCAGATGGCGGTGGACAGGATGGCATCCTAATCGCCGGTGCCGCCGCTGGAAACTTTACGGCCGCAGCGGCTATTGCAGATGGCCTTGCCAGGGGGGCGGATGCTGCGGGCGTCGATGCGGGACCGATCCCGCCCGTGCAAGACTTCGCTGGCCCACCGGAAGGCCAGGGCATTCCTATTGCGCCTATGACCCATGGCAGCGCCCGCAAGCGCGCCTTCGTTGATATGCAGCATGACGTGACGGTCGCAGATTTAGAATTGGCCGCCCGCGAAGGCTTCACCGCCATCGAACACGCTAAGCGCTACACCACTGCTGGCATGGCGACGGATCAGGGGCGGACGGCGCAAGTCGCAACGGCTGCCGTAGTCGCGGCTGCGACAGGTCGGACGATTGGCGATGTCGGCGTTTCAGGCCTCCGCCCGCCGGTGACGCCAGTGCCGTTTGGTGCCCTTGGCGGCAGGCGTGTTGGGCCATTGTTTGATCTCGTCCGTAAAACACCGACCCATGCACGGCAGAAAGCGCTCGGCGCTGTCTTCGAAGATGTCGGCCAATGGAAGCGGGCGCGCTATTACCCGCACCCTGATGAAAGCATGCGGGATGCTGTGGCACGAGAATGCGCTGCCGTTAGGGCGCGCGCTGGGGCTTTGGATGTCTCGACCCTTGGCAAGATAGATGTGCAAGGGCCGGATGCTGCGGAGTTCATGAACCGCCTCTATACCAATCGCATGGATACGCTGAAGCCCGGCCGCTGCCGTTATGGCTTGATGCTGAAAGACGACGGTATGGTGTTTGATGATGGTGTCGTCGCCCGGATAACGGCGGACCACTATCACCTCACCACAACGTCAGGGAATGCAGCCGCGGTCATGGACTGGCTGGAAGACTGGCTACAAACGGAATGGCCGCATCTCCGCGTTCGGTTAACCTCCGTCACTGAGCAATGGGCGGGCGTCGCAGTGGCCGGGCCAGATGCGCGGCAGATTGTTTCACGGTTAGCGCCAGAGGCTGATTTATCCAATGAAGCGTTGCCGCATCTCGCCTGGACGGATGCCGAAGTCTCCACAGGGCAGGCGCGGATATACCGGGTTAGTTTTTCTGGCGAGATGGGCTTTGAAATCAATGTGCCCTGGCGTCAGGGCCAGGCGCTTTGGGATGCGGTAACGGCTGCAGGTGCGGTGCCATATGGTACGGAAGCAATGCATGTGCTGCGTGCAGAAAAGGGCTTCATCGTCGTTGGCCATGAAACCGACGGCACTGTGACGCCGCATGACCTTGGCATGAGCTGGATCGTCTCCGCTAAGAAGGCGGATTTCATTGGCAAGCGTGGTTTGGCCAGGCCTGCACTTGTTGCTAAGGGGCGCAAGCAGCTTGTTGGCCTGGAACCAGAAGACGCATCTGTCGTACTGGATGAAGGCGCGCAGATTATTACTGATCCCAATGCACCGCCGCCCACGCCGATGCTGGGCCACGTGACCTCTAGTTACTGGAGTGAGGCCATGGGGCTTGGAATCGCCATGGCGCTCATCAAGGATGGCGCAGACCGACATGGTGAGCGTCTGTGGGCCTGGAGCCTGGGTCAGGCCCATTCTGTGCGGGTTCGCGATCCAATTTTCTATGATGTCGAAGGAGTGCGGATGCATGGCTGAAGCCGCCGCAAACTGGTCCCCGTTTGGTGATAGTGGCAGAGACCTGCCGATGACCCGCGCTGGCACGACTGTTTCCATTGCTGAGACGCCCGCGACGTTCGTTCTACAAGGTAATTGTAGCGACGGGCCTTTCTATAAGGCCGGGGAGAAAGCGCTTGGCCTCTCACTGCCGAAAGTCGTCAGCGAGGTGTCACGGTCCAACACCTGCCGTGCATTTTGGCTGGGGCCTGATATGTGGCTGGTGCTCGCATCTGAGGCAGAGGCCGTTGAAACATCGCAACGCTTGTCCGTTTTGACGGCACGATTCCTCCATGCCAGCTTTATTGAAACGACAGAGACCCGCGCCTGGCTTAGGCTTGAAGGGCCGTCCGCGCGGCAAACATTGATGAAATTGACGGCGCGTGACTTCCGTGACGACGCTTTTCCTGTGGGCGCTTGCGTTGGTGCCTTGCTTGGGCCGCTGCATGTCCTGGTGGAGCGGTCTGGCGAGGACGCTTATCTCATTGCGGGACCAACCTCATCCGCAGAATTTTTGGCCACTATGATGCGTGATGCATTGGCCTACGCATAAGGACCGATACGTATGTCTGAAATGATTGAGCGCCCGCTTGCGAGCGACACGACGGAAACCTTGCTGAATCGGGTTAGCGTTCGCAGCTACACCGATGAGCCGGTGACAGATGAGCAGGTCAACGCTGTGCTCGGTGCAGCATTTCGAGCACCGACATCCTCTAACATCCAGTCCTACAGCGTCGTTGTGGTGCGGGACCCGGATAGGTTGGCGAAACTTGCTGTCGTCACCTCAGGACAGAAGCACGTGGCGAACGCACCGGTATTCCTGGCGTTCTGTGCGGACCTGACGCGGATTGATGCTGCTGTTCGGTCCAATGGCGGCAATATTGAAGGCAATAACCTGGAGACTGGGCTTGTATCTTCGGTTGATGCGGCGCTTGTTGGGATGTCGGCCTACTTGGCTGCAGACTCGCTTGGGATGAAGGGTGTCATGATTGGTGCCGTTCGCAATAACGCCAAGGAAACGGCAGAGATTTTAGGCCTGCCGCGCCGGGTGTTCTGCGTCTTTGGCATGGTACTTGGCTGGCCGGATAAAGTGCCGCCACAGAAGCCTCGCATGGCGTTCGACAGCGTGGTCCATTACGAGCAATACGGCAAAACGAAAAGTGGTGCCGAGCTCGACCCCGGCGTGGCGGCATATGACAAGGCGCTGGCCGCGCATTATGAATCCATTGGCGTTAAAACGACCCCGGATTCCTGGTCGCACGATGCTGCGAAGAAGTTCATTCCAGAGCCACGGCAGAATCTGCGTAAGGAACTGGCAGACCTAGGGTTCGATTTCCTCTGATTGCCCGAACAGCGCTGATCGCCATGTGAAGGCGATTAGCGCCGTAAGGGCCAGGCCTGATCCGGCGAAAATCCATGTGGTCGCCTGAAAGCCGAAGTTGTCGATGAGTTGCCCTGCAATGGCGAGGCCGATGGGCAAGCCATAGACCGCGAGCATGCGCACGCCCATCACCCGGCCCCGGAAACGGGCATCGGTGAAGCGCAGTAGGGCCACCGCCATGGAAATCATGGCCAGGCCTTGGGCGACGCCGATTAAAAACAGAATGACCATGCCCTGCGTCTGGGTTTCCGTGAACCCATAAGCGACGAGCAGCACATACCAGACAGCAATGCCGCCAAAGACCAGCCGGACCGGCCGCCGCGCCCCGCCCATGGCCGCCAAGCCAATGGACGCCAGCAGCGCCCCCACGCCATAGCTTGCCGCTAAGACAGAGAGACCGGTTGCATCAAGATTGTAGATGTCATGGGCGACATAGGGCAGCAGCCCACTGTTTGAGACCATGGGAAATCCGGTCAGGTTGGCCAAAAACGCCAGCCACATAAGCGCCAGCGTCGCCGGCGACCGACGGACAGCAGCAAGGCCATCAAGCACGGATCGAACCGGCGACGGGCGTGGGCCGGGCTCCTCCTCCGCTTGGACATGCTCTACGCCAAGCGTTAGCGCCAAGCTGACCAGATACATCAGCGACACCACACCATATGCCACGCCTAGGCCAAGGCTGACGAGCAAGCCTGCGCCGACCAGCGGCCCTAATGTGCGGGCAGAATCCATGGTTGTCCGCGAAAGGCTCATGGCATTGGTTAGGCGGGCCGTGGGCATGGTATCGCCGATCAGTGCGTTCCTCATGACAAGGTCGGACGGGCGCACGAGCCCCGCGAAAGCAGCGATGGCGAACACGAAGATTGGCTCGATCGCGCCGGTGAAATCCAGCGTCATGATCAAGAGCGCTAACGCGGCATAGGTCGCGCGCAGGCCACACAAAACGCGGCGGCGACCAACCCGGTCCGCCAATGCACCGACACCAGGGGCGATCAGTGATCCCAGGTATTGCAGGCCCGCAAACAGGCTGAGCAGCACGACGGATTCCGTTTCCAGCAGCACATACCAGTTCAGAATCAGCAGCTCCATCTCCAACGCCCAGGATGTCAGCAGGTCTGACGGCCATTGGAAGCGGAAGCTGCGGACTGAAAATGCGGCAAGGAATTTAGTGCGCTCTCTCATATACGCATTAGCTTACAGAAAGCGTTGTCGCCGTCGACTGCCCTGTTTCGCAGCGTTTCCTAGCGTGCCAGACTTGGGGCTATGAATGATGCACCGAATCCCTTTCTAGAAGCCCTCGCGGGTGCCGTATTGCCGTTGCTGTATGCAATGGATGCGTTGAGTTTCGCCCGCCAGCGGGTTGATCCTTTCACGATGCCGCAGCTGCACGATGCCGTTGGCCATACGGCTGAACCGCTAGAGGAGGCGCTGCCCGCGTTCCGTGCGGCGGAGTGGCCGGAGGGCGAAGGCCTCGCTGATTTCCGCGAGCGGGTTGAAACGGCGGCGGCCGGTGTCGCCCAAGCCTTTGCTGGATTGAAAGCGGCTGCAGAGATTGAAGGCTTTGACGCCCTCCGCCTTGCCCGGCGCGGCTTTAAAGGATTGCTGGAGGCTGAACGCGCGCTCTATCCGATGGCTGCATTGTCGCCACCGATCAGCACCTATTTTTTGAGCGATGATGCCCGCGCGAATGCAGCCCTTGCTGCGCAATTGGAGGCGGCGGCAGATAATCCGCACCCATCGGGCGGCATTCTGGAGCAACCGGGGCCGGATGGTCCAAACGGCGGATATGCACGCTATATCCCGGAATACCTGGACGCATCTGTAGCTGCACCTGTCATCATTGCGCTGCATGGTGGACGCGGAAATGGCCCAGAATTTCTGTGGTCCTGGCTACAGGCGGCCCGGGCGCGCGGATGCGTCTTGCTGGCACCAACGGCGCTTGGCGATACTTGGGCGATCAGCAGTGATGATGTGGATAGCCCAAATATTGACCGCATCCTGGCTGAGACAGAGACCGCCCAGCCGCTTGACCGCTCCCGCGTGTTGCTAACGGGCATGAGCGACGGCGGCACGTTTTCCTATGTTTTGGGTTTAATGGATGGCTCCCCCGCGACGCATCTAGCCCCCTTCGCCGCCAGTTTCCATCCCATGCTGCTGGAATTTGTTTCACCGGCGCGCGTTGCCGGCCTCCCAATCCGCCTGACCCATGGCGGACGGGACTGGATGTTTGCTATCGACATGGCGCGCACGGCTGCGGCTGCATTCCAGTCAAAATCTGCCCAGATCGAATTCCATGAATTACCAGACCGGGCGCACGTATTCCCAGCAGACCAAACAGCGGCGACGCTGGACTGGTTCTTGGGCGAAGCAACTGCCTGACTTGAATAATGTTTAGGAGCGACCTCACATGAAATCCGCAGAGCTTGGTATTTGGCAGTCCTTAGACCGCCTTGGTTATGAGAATGCGTTCCGGATCGCGAATGAGGCTGAGGGCCTTGGTTTCGACACGATCTGGTACCCGGAATCTGCGATTTCTGAAAGCATGGCCCTTGGCTCTGCGCTGCTGCACCGAACAAAGCGGATCAATGTGGGCAGCTCTATCGCGAATATCTATGCCCGGGACCCGATGTCTGCCGGGAATGGCGTTCGCACCTTGAATGAACTGTTTCCCGGACGGTTCACATTGGGGTTGGGGGTATCCCATGCGCCCGTGGTGCAGGGCATGCGCGGGCATGTGTATGAAAAGCCTTTGCCAGCCATGCGCATGTATTTGGAAGCGATTTATGCGGGCCAGCACAAGCTTGGGAAATCAACCAGCCTGCCGATCATGCTGGGCGCGCTTGGCCCGTTGATGCTGAAACTATCCGGCGAATTATCCCAGGGCGCGCTGCCGTATAACGTAATCCCAGAGCACACAGCCTATGCCCGCGCCAAAATTGGCCCGGAACGACGCCTTGTCGTCGAACAGAAGGTCACTCTTACAAGCGATCCAGCGGAGGCCCGTCGTATCGCGCGGATGGAGCTTGCGCGCTACATGACATTGCCCAACTACCGCAATAACTGGCTGCGATCCGGCTATTCTGAGGATGATGTTGCGGGCGAAGGCTCCGACAGGTTCATGGATGGCATGGTCGCTTGGGGGTCTGAGGATGACATTCGCACGCGCATTCAAGCGCATCTGGACGCTGGCGCCGACCAAGTCGCCATCCAGCCCATTATCGATCACGCACTGATTGACGCTGGTGATTTCAGCGGAATTTCAGACGCCCTGAAGGCACTTGCCCCGGAATAGCCGAGCGCCACGAGAAAGGCGTAAATCTGCTGCCCATTCGGCTTTAAGCGCAGTTTTGCGTAAATTCTACGCTGTATTGCGGCTAGGAGCAGACTATGGCGAAGCGTGGATTCATAACGATTTTGGGCATGACGGCTGCGCTATCTACTGTTGATGCTGCAGCGTTCACCCGCGAGGCGGGCGATAGCCTGGTCCGCGATCCTGAGCGGCGCCAGGTCTCCGTCAGCGCTAGCCGTGACGGTAGCCAGATCCGCCCGAGCCGCGCCCTTACCCGTCGCGATGGCTCATTGCACCTGGATAGCTTGACTGTTGTTGAGCAAGCGCCAAGTGCGACGGTAGGTGGCAGTCTTTCCCAGAAGGACACAGGAACCCAACGTGCCCTCAATGGCGACTTGGACCTGTAGGAGAAAGCATCATGCCCATGCCTTTGCCCAAAACTGCGATCCTGGCGCTCAGTCTGGCAGCCTTTGGATTAATGGCTGCACCAGCCCACGCCTATACGGAAGACAAGGGCGCCAGGGTTGACCGGCTGCTCAATGATGACGGTGACGCCGCAGCCCCAGATCATGGGCCGAAGGTTTCTGACCCCACAGCAAAAGCGCTTGATGGTGATCTTGCTTATAAGCAGAAACTAGAGCGGATTGAGCGGCAATTGAATCATTAGGGATTCCGTTTGGCGTTATTTTGTGATTCATCATGAGGGCTGGTGAAGGAGGCCAGCCTGCATGGCCAAAGCCCTCTCTGTCGATCTTCGCCGTCGCGTCGTAGAT